>DAOVJS010000099.1 GCA_030673105.1 Spirochaetota bacterium | reverse complement strand
CTTTTTTCCGTTGCAGGTAACCTCCACAAGCATATATAACTCCAATGAACTGTTTTAATTACGCCCCAAGAGATTCCTCAAGGGCATCACGGAACAGGTACCTTGTCACGGTGCTCCGGTAATCTCTGCCGGCCCTCACATCAGATATCGGGCTGATCTCCATTTCTACTAGGCCTTCTGCCTGCTCGATCAGTTTTTTGTCCACAATTTTTCCGCACAGCGCCTGCTCTACTTTCCTCAACCGCAGGGGAGTGGGCGCGACAGAGCCAACAGATACCCGT
The DNA here is from genome assembly GCA_030673105.1 of Spirochaetota bacterium. GTDB lineage: Bacteria > Spirochaetota > B62-G9 > B62-G9 > DRHN01 > DRHN01. The sequence goes on along the minus strand of DAOVJS010000099.1, from coordinate 8,203 downwards.
ACATCACTTATTCGCCCGGAACCCGGTTCCTTTTTCAACCAGACAGCGGTATTTACCTGTGAGATGACCTGCCCGTTACGTTTTCCTATCTTTCTGAAAGCAGAATTTCCCTCCAGGGCCTGATTATCTATCCAGATCTCAGTTAATATTTCATCCTCCCGCAGGGCTGTCTTCCTGGGCCCCAGAAAAAAATCCTCAGACGGTACCTTTCTCTCTCCTTCAGGAGAGTTTAACGTGAGTATCCCCAGCAGAGCGAGAATCGGGGTCAGAGTGTCTCCGCAGGGAGAAGCGGTACAGATATTTCCGCCGATGGTACCCAGGTTGCGAATCTGCGGCGATCCTATAGACCGGGCACCCTGTAAAAGACAGGCGGGCAGGTCGGATGAGGCGGCCAGTTCCGCGATAGTTGTCAGCGCGCCGATTCTCAACCCCATCTTTTCCTTCTTTATTCCCCTCAATTCATCGATCTCAGTAAGATCGATCAGCAGGCCAGGAGATACCAGCTTATCCTCTATTTGAACGGTAAGGTCGGTGCCTCCAGCTATGAATTTAACCGTTTTTCCCTGTGCTGTCTTTGAACGAGCCGTTTGTAAAGCGTGATCCAGGGTTTCAGCAAAAAAATAGTCCATATCTAATTAATACCTTCCATGCCTATTCCATTTATCGCCTGCCTCCGGACCGGTATCACCGAAAGTCAACAAACCGCTCCTGTTCAACCATAGCTACACTTCTTAATACCACATACTCCGGGTATTTGTCAATATATTTATGTTACCTTGTTACCTGGCTAAGAGACCTTTGTATATTTGTTAAAGGGAATTTACTAGTATAGAGACCTTTTCATATTTGTTAATGATTAGAAACATGACAAAATTAAAAAAAGGTGGGAGTCAGGTAATCGGCAAAACTCAATTTCCCCAGAGGGTTGCCTTTTAGCTCCAGGCGGCTTTTACCACCGAAGCGTCTGAAACTTATCTTTCTAAGACGGCAGTAGATTTGATAGGCTTTGATGAAGAACCCATGATCAAGGTTTCTGATTTATTGATTTTTTTAAAGGCATCTCATGTATATTCATACAGGAAATGCCTTTTGGATATTAATTGGTTAATTCAGTAAATTTCTATTTCACCATCCATACTCATTCAGGCCTAGTTCTTTTAATTTCTGACTGTTTTCCGGTTTGAGTTTATAATTCATCGCATCTTGCTTTACTTCTTCCCTGTCAAAATTATTAATTTCGTCGATAAACTCATTTGTAATACAATCCTCTAATGCTACCTTTCTGGGTATGGTTCCCTGTTCGTATAAAATATCTCTGAGTTCCTCCCAGTATGAAAATTCATGGTATCCTAGTCCATGTTTATCGGTTATTTCACCAGTCATTACCCAGACACCTGCTTTAATTGCTTTCAGAGCGTCTTCAAATGCAACTCCAAGCATTGGATATTTCTCCAAGGTAATTTCTGTTGCTGCAGCAGGATTTATAACGCCAAAATAAATACCTTTTGCCCAACCTCTAGAAAATTTAACAACCCTATCAGGATGTTCTTTAATGTATTTTGTTGCAAATACATGCCCATTTCCAGGAAAACGAACACCATAATCGTAACCTCTTAAGATTTTCAGATGTATACCCTGTGCATCCCAGAGCTGGTATTCTTTTTCCCAAGTAAAAACGGCATCTGCCTTACCTGCTGCAACCAGCTGAGCCCTTCCCGGTCCAGCAGAGACTACTTCACAGTCCTTTGTAGTGAAACCGACGGTTAATTCGAGGAGCGGGTCAATCAATACTGTCCATCCAACATCCCCGACAGAAATAATTTTTCCCTTAAGATCAGATAGATGATTTATCCCACTATCTGAACGGACTCCGAAACCGAATATATAGTTTTCATCTTGCTGAAAAACATCCATGATGGGTAGTCCGTTTGCAACAGCTGTAAAGAGCACAGGAGGTGCCGGGAGAGCAACTTCACCTTGTCCCTCTGCAACCAGTTTTGAAGCATCAGTTGTTCCTAAAGCTCCTTCTGCATGAACATCCAATCCTTCCTGTTCAAAATACCCCATAGCCCAAGCAACATTAATATAATAATCATCCAGCACTTCTAGAGACCGGGGAAAAATCACCGTCATTTTTATTAATTCTTCTTTCCCAGCAGGTTTTTCACCTTCTTTTGAACCAGCAGCAAAACTTAAACTACTGACAAGCAAAACCGCAAAAACAATTAGCAACAGTCTGGTTAATCTTTTTTTGTTCATTTTTTATCTCCTTAATTATTGATTAAAATTAACATTTTACAGATAACTCTTTCATATATCAGTCTATGAAAGGTTTTTTTAAGATTTGTTTTTCCATTTCACTCCCCCCCATTAATAATTTTTATCTGCAATAAGATAAAATATAAAAATACCCCAGTGTTTCAGAACCTTTAAATCTATTCCCTACCACCACTTAATAAGGTCTGTCACTTTTTTCCTGATTTGAATAAAATCAGGGTTGGTATAGTTTCTTGGATGTTTCAGGTTAACTGGAATTACCTCTTTTATTACAGTTGGCTTCTGGCTTAGCACTATTATTCGACTCGCTAGAAAAACCGCCTCTTCTATATTATGAGTGACAAAAAGGATTGTTGCTTTCGTCTTTTGCCATACATCTATTATCATCTTTTCAATATATTCCCTTGAAGTAGAATCAAAATGGCCAAATGGCTCATCCATAATAATAATACCCGGATCTGTTGCATATGATCGAGCGATTGCAACTCTTTGCCGCATACCTGCTGATAATTGCGCCGGCATATAATTCTCATACTCTTCCAGTTCAAGCAGCTTTATCATTTCGTGGCTTTTTCCCTCTATATAATCCTTTGGCTCTTTATTTATTTCTAAGGGTAGTTGAATATTTTTCTTCACACTTCTCCATGGCAAAAGCGAATCCTCCTGAAACACAACAGAGATATTTTCCTCCATTGTATACTGACTAATATTTTCCCCATTAATAAAAATATCCCCTTCAGTTGGTGCAAGCAGTCCTATCAGCAGTTTTACCAGTGTTGTTTTACCACATCCGGTTGGTCCGACTATTAATAAAAATTCCCCATCTTCTATTCCAAAGGTAATGTTGTTTAAGACTAGGAGCTGGTCAAATTTCTTTGTGAAATTTTTAAAGTATATTTTATACTTATTAATAGTTTGTTCTTTCACAGCATTCTTCATATTATCTTACTCCGAAGAAAGTATTTTCCTGTATTCCATAAACTCCTGAGATAGAATATCTCTGGGTCTTGGAATATCTATACTTATTTCATTTTTTATTTTTGCAGGTGCCCCGGTTAATTTTAAAACTCTATCTGATAGGGTAATTGCTTGTTCTTCGTGATTTGTAATAAATATTACAGTCCTTCTATATTTCTCCCAGATTTTTAGTAATTCTTTTTCCATGTGATACCTTGTTTGAACGTCAATCTGCCCAAAAGGTTCATCCATTATTAAAATTTCCGTATCCAGACAAAATGCTCTAGCAATAACTACCCTTTGCTTCATACCTCCCGAAAGTTGAATTGGGTAGTAATTCTCATACCCCTCAAGATTAACAAGATTTATAACCTCTCTTGCTTTCTCTTCCATTTCTTTTTTATCCATTTTGTCTTTATATGCTACCGTAAGCCCCAGCATAACATTATTTAGAACATTCATCCATGGCAGGCATGAATCCTGCTGAAATACAAAAGAAAACACTTGATTATAATTATCAATAGGAGAATTATTGATAAATACCTCTCCCACAGTTGGTTTTATTATATCAGCAATTATTTTTGCAAGGGTTGTTTTTCCACATCCTGTTGGACCAACAATACTTAGAACCTCATTCTCTCTAACATCAAAACTTATCCCATCAAGAACATGCAAATCAGCGAAATACTTTTTAATGTTCTGAACCTTAATTTTTGCCTCTTTAATACTTTTATTTACTTTTCCTGATCTTTTGTTTTTATATGAATCCACTACTCTCTCCAGCTTGTTAATTTTGTGGTAATTTTATAAATAATCATATATATTGTAATCCCCATTAATGAGAGTGTAAATATACAGGCATATATCTTAGGAGTTTGAATTAACTGACTGAAGTATAAAATTCTATTTCCCAATCCTGTAGACCCCCCAACAAATTCTGCTCCAACGGCGGTAATAACAGAAAATATGCCTCCAACTATGAGTCCTGTTGAAATAGAAGGCAAAGCACTTGGAAACTTTACCTTTATAAAAGTCTGCCATGTAGAGGCATGAAGTGTTTTCATAAGCTCCAATCGTACCTGGCTTGTCCTTCTTAATCCGCCCACGGTGTTCAACATTATGACTGGACCAGCGGCTAAACTTACCGCTATCACCTTGGTTACAATCCCAAACCCAAATTTTAACATGAGAAGTGGAACAAGGGATACCATTGGCGTTGTAACCAGTATCAAAACATAAGGAGTGATAATCGCCTCTACCAGCTTTGATTGATCTACAATAGCCCCAAATATGATACCAATTGTTGCCCCAATAACATACCCTATTAACACTTCTTGTAAAGTTAACCAAAGATGTGGTAATATGGTCCGGCTAAACTCCTCCACAAAACCTTTGAATATTAAACTTGGCAGTGGAAAAATATAAGTTGGGACCTTGGTAAGTATAAGGAAGGACTCAACCGATCCGATTACAAAGAAAAATAGAAGAGGGACTAAAAACCATACATAGTATTTCTTAAACCAACCTCCTCTCTCCATTTTAGCAATTTCATCTTTTGATTCTACAATGATCTCATTAATAGAAGAATCACTACTCATTTTGTTCCCCTTTAAAATAGTGTTTTAATAAAACAATTGCAGCAACGTACATTTTTATGGCGTTTATTACCTGATCGACTGGGACGTGCTCGTTAGTCCCGTGAATACCCATGCTAAGATCGCCGGGCTCCCATTATATTCCCTTTATACCCTTTTCAAACATATACAATCTCCAACAAAAGGAGACGGTTTAACCTCCGGTGTTACTCTAATCGCCTATTCGTAAGAAGCAACTATTGTTTGAATAAATGAATGCATCAATTGATATTGACAGTGGAGTTGTTATAATTCGAGATTCGCCAACATACGAAAAAAAACCGTGAAAAGCCCCCGATTTGCCCATGAAATATTCACGAATGCTTTTCCTGCTGAAAAACGACCTCGTAATTGTAAATATACTATCCATAATAGAACATCCTGTCAAGAATAAATTGATTGATTGATTGAGTTGATATAACCATGCATGAAAAGTAAAAAATGTTTGACAGATATCTCAATGTAAAATAAGATAATCAGCAAATTAATTCCGGTGAACAAAAGCTACACGTTATTATTATAAAAGATTCAGGAGGCTGATACATGGCTGACCTTTTGATAAAAAACGGGCTTGTACTTACATTTGAAAAAGATACTCTATCAGGGCAGATTATCCCGGGCGGGGCTGTTGCAGTGCGGGGGGACAGCATCCTAAAAGTGGGGAAAACCGCCGACCTGAGCAATAAATACGGAAGTGCGAAGGTGATCGATGCTTCAGGAAGAATAGTCATGCCGGGGTTTATCATCACCCACACTCATATGCCCTATGTCCTGGCTCACAACCAGCCTGTTGACTTTTCTCAGCTTAAAAGCTTCTGGGACATGCTTCAGAAGATGGGCTGGGAGTGGCTGGAAGATCTGACTACTGGAGATGGAATCTACGCGGCGACCCGCTACGCCGCAATGAAGATGCTCAAAAACGGCACCACTACTGTATGCGATATGGTGGAAGGCCCTAATGCCATTCCAGGTGCGCTATCCTGCAGCGCCAGGGCCATTGAAGAGGTGGGCATACGTGCCCAGGTAGGATATGAAGTTACCGAAAGGATACCCGGAGTTTCAATACTGGAAAAACTCGACCGGGGTATGGCGGAAAAGGGGTTTGAGGAAAACCTGAGCTTTCTTTCCAGGTACCCGGCAGGTGGTGACGGGCGGGTCCAGGGCCGGATCGGGGTCCACACGGCCTATACCAACTCTGTGGATACCATGAAAAAAGCCAGGGAGCTGGCGGACAAACATGGCTGCGGTATTCAGATACACATTGCCGAGATCCCCCGCGCCTTTCTTGTCGAGAAATACGGGAAATCCGCGCCCCGGGTGCTGGAAGAGGCGGGACTGCTCGGACCTGATGTTGTGGCTGCCCACTGCATCGATCTGACCGATGAAGACCTAAAAATTCTCAAACGCAATAATGTAAATATCGTACATACTCCAATGACCAATTCCCTGGGTGGGAACGGTGTGGCCAGGGTTCCTGAAATGCTCGATCAGGGGATGAACGTGAGCATCGGCCATGACTGCTTTTTTACCCTGAACACAGCGGAGTATATCCGCTATGCCTACCTTGTTCACAAGATACACAACGCCAACCCCATGCTCATCCCTCCCTTCCAGATTCTCGACATGGTTCTGGGAAATCCCGCGAGAGCGCTGGGGATGGGAGATAAAATCGGAAGCCTAACTCCAGGGAAAAAGGCTGATATAATAATCATTAAACCTGATTCACCTTCCCCTGTGACGCCTGCCTCTGTAATAGGTTATTTTACAATGACATTCCAGGGAGGGGATGTTGAGAGCGTTCTAATTGACGGTGAGCTAATAGTAGAAAAAGGCAGGATGACCACAGTGGACGAAGAGGAAGTTAAAGGCATGTGTATCGATGAGGCAAAGATTTTATGGAGAAAAAACGGAATTGAAGTGTGAGCTAAGGCACTTTGAATAAAATTTAATTTTAAGGAAAGGAGTAAAAGGTATGTCAGAAAATCAAGGCAGTGCCCCTATTACAAGCCTTGCAATCGGGGTAGATGACAAAATTTCTATTGGTGAGAACTTCATTTACGGCCTTCAACATGTTTTCGTTATAATGCTGGCCCCATTGATCACACCCATTATTTTTGCCAGTGTGTTTCAGTGGGACATCAGCATAACAGCCTATCTGGTAATGATCATGATCGTCGGCGCGGGGATCGAAACGCTGATCCAGGTTAAAATCCTCAAATTACCCGTAGCACAGGCGCAGCATATCGTGTTTATTGCTGCCATGATCTCATCGATATTCGCCCTTGGACCTGTCCCGGTATGGTGGGGTTTGGTCATAGTAAGTGCCATAACAATACTGCTGGTCATTCCCTTTAAAAAGGGCCTTCTGGGAGCACTTCTTCCCTACCTGGCGACCCCTGTGGTTATCGGGCCCTTATTCATAGTGATGGGGATCAGCCTTACCAAAGTAGCCAGCATCGATCTGATTTTCCCTCATGGGCCGGAAGGTATTTTTATTAACGCCGGCAATGTAATCCTGGCCGCAATAGCCATAGTAGTTCCGCTTCTCATTTCCCTTTTAATTCCAAAGGGTATCGGCCGTTACGGGTGTATTCTGTGGGGAGTACTTGCTGCAATAGTCGTTGCCGCTTTTATGGGCAGGATCGACTTTGCCCGGGTATCATCAGCCCCCTGGTTTATGGCGCCCAAGTTTTTCACTAAAATCTTTGAAGGAAATATGGGCAGGCCTGTCGGGTTGACCTGGAACTTCATTCCCGTTGTGCTGATTCTGTTTATAGCAGAGATCAGCAACATAACGGACACAATAGGATGCTACCAGGCCACCGCTAAACTTGTGGGCCAGAAACTTACAAAAGAGAGGACCAACCGCGGTATATTTGTAGAAACCGCCGCTTCTCTTGTTACCACTTTATTCGGTAATATCCCATGTACCTCTTTCAGCCAGAATTTAGGTGTGCTGTCCCTGTCAAGAGTCGGGGCCAGGAGCATTATGGTTTCCGGCGGCATCATTATGATCGGGATCGGTGTGTTTTATAAAATCGCCGTGTTCTTCGCGGTTATCCCGTGGGCCATATACGGCGGGGCTATGGTAATCATTTTAGGTACGATTATTTTTGTAGGCATTCAGATGATGTTTGCCATGGAAATGACTGAAACCAAAAAGCTGATTGCCGGATTTTCCATGATCGTCGGGATCTGCTTTGTCTTTATACCTCAGGACGTGACTCAAATTCTTCCGCTGATTTGCCAGTTTTTTATAGGAAATCCAATCGGTTCTACGGTTATGGTTGCTATCGTTCTCAACCTGCTATTTGTAGTAGGATTAAAAAGCCCGG
>DAOVJS010000111.1 GCA_030673105.1 Spirochaetota bacterium | reverse complement strand
TCACCCCTTTTTTTGTTTAAGGCGATACCGGCAGTATTGACATTCAGAATGATGTGGTCACCTTCAATAACAGGTGATCCAGAATAACCATAAGGAAGTTTTTCTGTTTTGAATTCTCTAAAGAGATCCCTCTCCCACCGAATCTTTCCATTCTTCGCCTTCAAGCAGAACATTATTCCTCGATTGCTTAATACATGATTAACTGTTGAGTGTGATAGAGGTTTCCCATTTTTCCCTGGAGTTTCCCGTAACTTCATGACCCAGTCCTCAATCAATTTTGCTGTGATGTTTTGAAGCTTTATATCTTTGAAATAAGGGATGATATGCTTTACAAGGTACCCTCTCATTATGTCCACATAATCCCGAGAAACGCTCTTTCCTCGGTGGATCCTTCTTTTTACATAACCGCATCTGTCCCAGATCCACCAGTTTTCAGCGTAGTTTGAAAAAGTAGGATTTCTCTTTGTAACCAGGGCCCCCTTTTTTATGAGCTCAATAACATATTGTTTCGCTGCAGCTTTACTGGTTTGACCGGTACTTTTGCCAGAAGTTCGGTTTCCGAATTCGTCATAAGTCCTGTAATACCAAATAATTTTTCCTTTATTCGCTTTACGTGGATAAAGGGTGAAAGGGTCTTTGTAACCCATGTATACCCCAATTGATAAAATTGGCTACATTTTTGGCTACACTAAGATGTCAATAAAGAAGAAAGAGAGGGGAACAGAAGTTAACTTATTAAATAATAATAAGTTAAATCTGCCCGAAGGGAGATTTGAACTCCCATGAGCCTAAGCTCACTAGATCCTGAATCTAGCGCGTCTGCCAGTTCCGCCATTCGGGCTGTCTACATAAAATAACATTTTATTTTATTAGTTTCAATAGAATATAGTCACTATTTATATCCCGCGGAGCAGGATAAAGCCCTGACTTAAAAATATAGATTTATATGATAAAATCCTGCGGAAATTGAATTGACGAATGGAAAAAGAAACTTCTTGAATATTGAAATTTTTATTAGTATTAAAGACAGCACACACCCTGAATGTTGGAGCGTATTTCATGCTGCCTTACTTTGAGTACACGGAGTTTGATTTAAGTTTTTATGAGAAATATTTGCGTTCAAGGATCCCCTCAAAAATATTTGATGTCCATGTCCACATGAACCTCCCTGAACATATAGAGAAAGTCCCGGCTGAACGATGGTTTAGTGACTGGGCGCTTGAGTGCGGCCGTCTCCTGCCCTGTGATGACGCGTACGCGTGCGCCAGGGAAATATTCCCTGAAACAGAGTATTCGATAGCGGGTTTTCCATGGCCTATTAAGGAGGCAGATATTGAGGGCAACAACAGATACCTGGCAGAAATGCGGAAAAAAGGTAAATGCTCTCCTTTCATGACTGTTAAACCGGGTTGGGATCAGGAAAGTATTGATAAAGCTCTAACAAAAGGCGGGTTTGTTGGATTTAAGCCCTATCCGGATATGGTTTCAGGTTTAAAGGGAGCAGATATCAGTATTTTCAGTTTTTTACCACACGAACAGTGGGAAATCCTGAATCGTCATAAAAAAGCTGTCATGCTTCATCTGCCCAGGAAGGGGCGTTTTTCCGATAATGACAATGTGCGGGAGCTGCTGGAAATCAGGCAGAAGTATCCTGATATTACAATAATCATCGCGCATTTCGGAAGGTCCTTCTGTCCCTATTATTTAAAAAATGGGCTTAGCAAGATGAAGGGGGCGGAAGGGTTTTACTTTGATACATCAGCTGTACTTAATCCTGAGGTTTACGATATTGCTTTTTCAGAGATATCAACGGATAGAATATTATTCGGCTCTGACATGCCAATTCCATTCTTTCATGGAAGGAGGACATGGACAGAAAAGGATTATAAGAATTTATGCAGAGAAAAATATTCCTGGAACAAAGACGGCCATGAGCCCCCTGAAATCGAAAAAAAATACACGTTATTTATATATGAGCAGATGAAATCCATGCTTGACGCGGTTGAAAGAAACGGGCTGAATGATAATCAGAAGCTGGGTATTTTCTTTAAAAACGCGAAAAAGGCTCTTAAGCTTCGAGGGTAATTACTTACCAGCGCGACCTCATCAGTTCTGTGGGGCATCCTGCGGGGTTCCGTCTTTCAGTACGTTCATCTATGTTTACGTTTGCAGCCAACAGGGTCACCAGGATCAAGGTCCGGGTAGATCTGTGTCAGGAAATTTCCCTCGTCATGTATGAACAGACAAACCGGGACACGGTCCGGAATTTCTCCGTCAAGTACTTTTAAAATACTATCCCTCGACGTCATATTCACTATCCTCAAAGTCATTTATTATTGTAAAATATTACTGTTAATAATACAAACTTACATTCAGAGTGTCAAAAATCCATCAGGAGCCAGGCTGGTGGCCAGCATTACCATATTGATATCACGGTGGTCCGTCCAGCTTTTGGCGTCTCTGCTGGCGGGTTCGAGCCAGAAGTTCTCAATTATTTCAATCAATGGAGAGTACAGCATCAACATCTCAATACGTTTAAGCAATGTACGACCCTTCTTGAACATGTCCGGTTTTTCCTCAATTAATCCGTGCAGCTTTTCAACTGCCCGAATTCCAATGGATAGTCCCAGTTCCCGAAACGCGAGACGGTAATCAACAGGGAGCTTCAAGGAATTCATTCTCGTGAAGGATTCCAGCCCCATCAGGGAAGATTCCAATAAAGTCTCCAGCAGGTCAGTCTGTTCAAAATAACTGCGGCCAATCATTTGCGCCACTTTGCAGGCGTCACACAAAAGGCCGCCGATGCCGAGCGGATCATCTGTGACCCAGCTTTTCCTTTCGCAAATATTGACCATGTCTGTAATCTCACTGTTGAGGCCAGGATACGGTGATTTTTCTGAATCGTCAGCCGCGCACATCTCAAGTTGATTGTATGTGATGAATCCGTCAATGGGATCGTGTTGTCCCATGGATTGTACGAGAGGACGGGAGAGGTCGATGCTCATTTTCCAGTATATGCATTTCTGTCCGCCGGAAGATGGAACATGGGTAAATTTAATATGAGCTGTTTTAGCAAGCTCTACGGCCCATGTGTTGTAGGTTGTATCTCCAGTGACCCGGCTTATACGATTGAGAGCGTGCATCCATTTCGTCAGGTAATGGTAGTACTGCCCGTCACGTTCCCATTCCAGATTTTCGTCAAAGCGGTCAGAAGGGCTCCGTTCGTTCATATTCTTTCCGATCCTCAAGCCGCCCTGTGTGGGATGCGTTTTCCCCTCCTGCTCAGCGAGGCCGCTGATCCAGCCTGTTCGTGAATCGTCATCACGGTGGCGGCCGAGTGTATTATGAACCTGATCTGCAAGCAGCAGCGCGAGATCCATGTATTTGTCATCGTTCGTTTGGCGATAGAGCTCCAGGAAGTTGCATACGGCAAAAGCGTCGGTCCACAGGTAGCGCCGCGCGGTCTTCCCGGCCGGTGAAAGTCCGGTCAGATTGGCAAATTCGTTCATGATTTTATGGACTATAGAAAGCGACGAGTTTTGTTTCATCTTTTCTCCAGAGATGGCTTACGAAATCCAGGCCTCAGGCACTATTCGTCAGGGAACTGAACAAGTTTCATTCGATGAAATAGTTTTGTAACTATAAAGTGATTAAAGTTCCCGTTCTGGCGGATTCATGCAGTGCGAGCATGCTGCGGAGGAACTGACGGCTCATATTCATCGGAACAATAGGCTCAGAACCATCGATGATGCATGACTCCATGGCGGCTATTTCCGATTGATAGGGAGTTACCGCGGGAAACCTGAATACTTCCTCTCTGTCATCCGTAGTTGTTAACACAATCTGCGATTCGTTTCCGTCGAGACCAGGTTTCCAGGGATTGTTGATCGATAAGAATCCCTCCATTCCCACAATGGTTGCACCCACCCGGTTTGGGGATCGAAGACTCACAGCAATATGCGCCACGACATTGTTCGAAAATTTCAACTGGCCATATGCCGAAGAGTCGACCTCTGTTCCGTCATATCTCTTTATGGCATACACTTCGGAAGGTGCCCCGGCATCCGCCATGGAGATGGCTAAACTATTCGGATACACGCCGACATCCCACAGGCTGCCGCCGTCCAGCTTCTTATTTAACCGTATATTGTCCGCTGCATCTTCCGGAAGGTAGTAATCGAAGCAGCTCGAGATTGACAGGACATCGCCCAGCCTGCCGCTCTGTATCAGCTCCTTTATCTTCAATGTCTGGGGGTGATGCAGATACATGAACGCTTCAAACAGCACAACCCTGTGTTTTTTCAGGGCGGCTTCCACGCTTTCGAGCTCCTTCATGGTCGTCACAATCGGCTTTTCACACAGCACATGCTTTCCTGCCTCTAAGGCTTTTATTATCCATTCAGAGTGAAGCGTATTGGGTACCGAGATATAAACCACGTCGATTTCCCGGTCATTTAAAAGGTCCTCGTAGCTCCCGTATGCCTTCGGGATATTCTTTTTAGATGCATAGGCCCTCGCTCTGTCCGGATCCCTGCTTGCGACCCCGACAAGATCGCTCCTTTTAGAATTATTAATCGCGGGAATGACGACATCGTTGATCCATGCAGTTGAAATTATTCCCCATTTCAATTTTTCAGCCATTTGTGTTCCTCCATCAAAGTTTTTATACCCTATTTTACTATACTTCCTTGAAATTTCAAAGTAAATGAAGGGGACGTTATGAAACACCCGGTGATGTTGCGAATCTGGTGCTGTTTATTAATATGGCAGATGTGAATAAGAACGCAGTTTAATCTGTAATTCATGAATAGTAAATGTTAATTAATATTTCTTACTGAACCCCTCAGTATGATATGAGGCTCAAAGCCTATTATTTTAATTTCCTTTTTTTCATTCTCTATATTGTTTAACAGTATTTTTACACTCTCCCTGCCTATTCTTTTTCTTGGCTGATGTATGGTGGTCAAAGGAGGTGAAAGCACACTGGTTACTTCAATATTGTCATATCCGATGATGCTGTAATTACCCGGAATGTTAAATCCAAGCTCATTTGCAACCTTATAGATGCCTATTGCCAGAAGGTCGCTGATCGTTATGATGCCGGTGAAAAGCATATTTTTTCCGGTAAGATTTTCAGTGAGAAGCTGTTTAAATGTTTCGTATCCGCTGTCAATAGACAGTTCTTTTGACTGTATAATAAGCTCTTTTTTCACTTTTACCTTATACTTTTTGAGTGATTCGATGTAACCGGAAACAAAGTGATCCGCCATGCTTTTTTCCTGAGGACCAATAAACAGTAAAATGTCTCTATGGCCGTTTTTTATCAAATATTCTGCAGCGAGCTCAACACCTTTTCTATGTTTTGTATATACATAGCTTTTATCTTTGAAATAGGGGAAGCAGTCGATCAGGACTGAATCAACATCATTATCAGATAAGAGTTTTATATTTTCACTCTGATCATCAATAGGAGATATTATTATTCCGTCCACCCTCTTTGAAAGTAAGGAGATGATGTTCTTCCTTTCACGGTCAAAATCATAGTGAGAGTAGCTTATATCCATTGAATAATTTTTTTCATTGAGTGTTTCGCCGATTTCACTTAATATCTCTGTGTAAAAAGGGTTATTAAGGTCATTGAAAATTATTCCAATGGAGCGGGTTCTATTCTGTCTCAGGCCCTTAGCAAGAAGGTTTGGATAGTAATTTAACTGCCTTGCTATTTTTAAGATTCTGTCGGTGGTTTTAGTGCCGGCCGCAGGATCGCTCCTCAATGCCCGTGAAACGGTGGCTATAGAAACGCATGCTTCTTCCGCGATATGTTTAATTGTTACCTTTTTAGGAGCTTTATTGATTTTCCCGGCCATTAAATATAGTTTAATACGAAATTGTGAAAACGTTAACAATTTTTAAATTATTAATATAAAACCATACCTTAGAATAATTTTTTTATTCATTTTTTCGCCTGAAAAGTTTAAAAAACACTTGACGTAAAATTTATTACATTTTATCCTGTGTAAACGTTATCGTATTTTAACGCTTTTAAAGTTAAAAACAGGATGTTTTATGTAAAGGTTATCAAAATATAGGCAAGTAAACTTGTCAATCGTCATGAGAAATTACTTCTTGCCTCGTTGTCCGTTTTGTAGCAATCAATTCTGGTACAAAAGCCCGAGACGGGAGGATGACCATAATATTAATAGATAAAACCATTATTATATGATTAAAACGGGTCTTGCGATGATAGCGCAGGCTGGATTTCTCAGCGGCTTACTAAAAGGGGTTAGAAGATGACAGAAGGAATTTTAAATAAGATGATTTTAGCTGTACAGGATGGAGAAAGTGAGGGCTGTGCTGATTTGGCCAGATCTGCACTTGAGGAAGGGATAGAGCCCTTGAAGATTGTAGATGAAGGGCTTTCTACCGGAATAAGGATTGTAGGGGAGAAGTTTGGATGCGGGGAAATGTTTCTTCCGGATTTAATGATGGCAGTGGAGGCAATGAAAGCGGGAATGGATATCCTGCAGCCTGAACTTGATAAGAGGAAGATAAGAAAAAAAAGTCGTGGTACTGTTATGATCGGAACTGTGTTTGGTGATATTCACGATATTGGAAAATCCATTGTCGCGACTATGCTTGAAATGAATGGATACGAAGTTATTGATTTAGGGATAAATATATCTACAGAGACATTTGTGAAAAAGATAAGGGAGTTAAACCCGGATATTCTCGGTCTGTCAGCCATGCTGGCTACCACGATGAGAGAACAGAAGAAAGTAATCGAAGCTGTTAAAAAAGAAGGGCTCCGTGATAGAATCAAGATATTAGTGGGTGGTGCGCCGGTGTCAGAGCAGTGGGCGGAAGAAATCGGCGCCGATGGTTACGGCGCGAATGCGGAAATGGCGGTTCAACTGGTTAAAAGACTTGCCGCTGAATAGAATGAGTGGTCGAGTTGTGAAGAGGGAATATGGATTAAATTGATGATGAAGATTAAGTTTAAGCACCGGGCAAGACAGAGCGGTTTAGCTGTAAGGAGCGAATATGGCAAAGTATTTTGGCAGAGGTAGAGGGCTTGAATATCTTACTGAAGAAGAAATATTAAACTGGCATCATCAGAGCCTCAACCTGCTTGAGGAAGTCGGAGTAAAGATAACCTATGAACCGGCATTGAAATTATTAAAGGATGCAGGCTGTGATGTGAGTAAAAAAGAAGGGATAGTGAGAACCCCGCAGCATGTTGCTGAGAAGGCCCTCCGGCTGGCTCCAAGCCGTTTCATTATGGGAGGAAGGGACCCATCAACAGATGTTATTGTAGGTGGAAACGACGTTCATACAACAGGAAGCGGGAATTGTGTGAATGTAATTGATTTATGGAACGGGGAACACAGACCGGGAACCTTTAAAGACCTTGAGGACATGGTAATTCTTCAAGACGCCCTGGATAATCTTGAGGTGTGTCAGAATCCGATCACACCGATAAATTTACCAAAAAACGGGCTGTATATAAAGACCTTTGAGGGGATGATAAAAAATACAGGTAAGCATTTAATGAACCAGGCGGAAAGCGGGGTTGAAGTCCGGGACCATGTTGATATGCTTTCAGCCGTTGTCGGAAACCGGGAAGAGGTCCTTAAACGAAAATTAGTCAGTTTTGTCTGCTGCTTTAAAAGCCCCTTAACCTATGGTGATGCAAACTGCGATGTTCTTTTTGAGTGCTCGAGGCTCGGGCTTCCTCTGCTCATTGAGACGGATCCGATTTCCGGAGCGACTGCCCCGGTTACCCTGGCCGGTCTCCTTATACAGCAGAACGCGGAACTCCTTTTTGCAAATACCCTCGCAC
>DAOVJS010000167.1 GCA_030673105.1 Spirochaetota bacterium | reverse complement strand
CACGACATACTTCAGGCAGTTTCGGAACGTTTAAAGTATCTTGATGGAAAGCCAAAGATATTTTCCTTATGGGGAGATATCATGCATGCCGTTTTTGACAGAGCAAAGGACGCGCTTGAGTTTACATCGATGCTGATGGATGTCATTTCGGGCACAAAAAACATAAATATCCGCGCGGCCCTGCACGCGGGCCCGGTATTTATCGGTGCAGATCCGATTACAGAAAAACATAATGCCTATGGTACGCAGGTCAATAGGGCGGCATGTATGAGATCGATAGCAGTCCCGGGTTGTATATATGCGAGTGAAGAGTTCACCGCTCTTTTGGTGGTAGAAACAGGTGACATGTATCGATATGAATATGTCGGGGTCCACGACCTTTCCGACGGTCTGCAGCCCTGTGAAATGTATCACCTGTCAAGAAGGGAAGACTTTTCGTTCCTGATATCTGATTATAAGAGGCAGCGGAAGTTAAGCGGGCAGAAAGGCGAAACTTCGCAGGAGACCCGGGTCATCGACTCCCTGCAGATGGATATATTTTCCTACCTTGAAACTGACATCCAGGAGAAACCGGAAAAGGAAGAAAAGGGCGATTCTTTCCAATGGCTGACCCCTTATATGACCAGAGAAAAGTTTAGAAAGGGAGATATCCTGTTCAACAAGGGTGACATAGCGGACAAGATATATTATCTGGACAAAGGCACACTGAGGTTAAAGGAAATAAACATCACTGCCGGGAGGGGAGAGCTTATCGGGGAAACCGGGATATTCTCGCCGTTTCATGCAAGAACGGTTTCGGCAATTTGTGAAACCGATCTGTATGCTTTTACCCTGAATCAGGAGAAGATGATCAGCCTGCTGTATAAAAAACCCTCATTTCTATTCGACCTCATCAAATTGAGCATAAAAAGATTTACAACTAATCTGATAAAAACTGTTGATGAAAAACAAAAAATAGAGCACGAGCTCAAAGTCGCGCAGGCAATTCAATCCAACATGCTGCCTAAAAATTTCCCAAAGAGTGATGAGTTTGATATTTTCGCTACTATGGAGCCGGCACGGGAAGTCGGGGGCGATTTTTATGATTTCTTTTTTATTGATAAAGAAAGGCTCTGTTTTATCATCGGTGATGTTTCCGGAAAAGGAGTACCTGCCGCGCTTTTTATGGTCGTTTCGAAAACACTTTTGAGGATCGAAGCGATGCACGTAATGCAGCCTCATGAAGTTCTGTGGCGTGTAAATGAAATGCTTATACCGGACAATGAGGAATGTATGTTTGTTACGGTCTTTTGCGCAGTTCTGAACATAAAGACGGGCGAGCTGCAATACTCGAACGCGGGTCATAACCCGCCGCTGGTAGCCGTCAAAGGACGGCCTTTCCGGTTTATGAGTTTAGAGAAGAGTGTTGTTCTGGGGGCCTTTCCCGGATCAAAGTTTACTACTGGAAAAATTACCATGGGAAAAGATGATACGATCCTTTTGTATACCGACGGTGTGAATGAAGCTATGAACCTTGAATCGAAGCAATATTCCAACCGCAGGTTTGAAAACACTCTGAATCAACTGACAGGGAAAAGTGTAAACGAGATCCTCAACGGTTTAAGAGAGGATGTCAGGAAGTTTGTTAAAAAAGCCCCTCAATCGGACGACATCACAATGCTGGCGGTGAAATATATCGGTTGACCTGAGCGGTCGGGATTTCAAGTTGAAGGCACTGATACTGACATGGGAATTTCCGCCTTTCATAAACGGCGGCCTTGGAATGGCATGCTACGGGCTGATTAAATCAATGCTGGGTTGCGGTATTGAGGCATTTCTCGTTCTTCCGGCGAAAAAAATCGTTTGCTTTCATCTTGTAAAACCGGAAGATGCGGACCTTCTTCAACCCGTTTACCTGTCAAAAGAAAATCAGAGAAAATGTAAAGAAAAGAAGTTTAAAAATGTTGAGGAACGTCTCGGGTTTCTGGGAATGAGTCGTGATTATAATGCATACACCGAAAGTGAAGATGAAACGATCAGGAAAGTAGAACATTACTCGGTATATGTCCGCGAAATTGTAAAGAATTTTGATTTTGATCTGATCCACGCCCATGACTGGCTTACTTTTCCGGCAGCAGTGGATCTGAAATCAGCGGCAGGTAAACCTCTTGTTTGCCACATTCATTCAACCGAGTTCGACCGGGCGGGTGGGATGGGGGACAGCCGGGTGCATGATATCGAGCGCTCAAGCCTGGAGATCTCAGACCGTGTTGTGGCGGTATCGGGATACACTAAAAGTTTGTTAGCCCGGAAGTACGGAATAGACAGGTCAAAAATAAGTGTTGTGCACAATGCTTTTCAAATAAATAAAAGATGTATTCGTAAAAAAAGAATCTTCAAAGATCCGGTCGTATTGTTCCTTGGCAGGTTAACGCTTCAAAAGGGTCCGGAATATTTTCTAAAAGTAGCAAGGAGAGTGATCGATATCTACCCGGGGGTACGGTTCATAATGGCTGGGTGCGGTGATCTGGAGACAGAGCTCATACACAGGTCGGCTTATTATAATTTAAAGATGCGTTTTTTATTTACGGGTTTTTTAAAGAGGAGTGAGGTTGAGAGGATACTCTCAGCTTCTGATATTCTTCTTCTTCCCTCTTTATCCGAGCCATTCGGGATAGCACCGCTTGAAGCAATGTCATACGGGGTTGTTGCCGTAATATCAAAATTTTCAGGGGTTTCGGAGATCGTGCGAAGGGCTTTTAAAGTAGACCCGCGGGACATCGACAGGATGGTCTCACTCATTATCAGCCTGTTAAAGGACCCCGAAAAGATGGCACGAACCGGACTTGCCGGCGCGAGGGAGGTTAAAAAGATTGGATGGGACAGGGCAGGGGTTTTAATTAAAAAGATCTACGAGGGGCTTCTTTGCTGAATATTGTGTTTTATTTTCAGGTCCATCAGCCCTTTCGCCTGAGAAAATTAAGTGTCTTTGATGTAGGCAACATCGATACACCTTTTGATAGGGAATTGAACAGGTCCATCATAAAAAAAGTTGCGAAAAATTGTTATATACCGGCAAATAAACTGCTTCTTGAGCTCATAAACAGGTATAAGGGGCAGTTTAAAGTGGCTTTTTCCATAACAGGGACGGCGATAGAACAGTTAAAACATGAATGCCCCTATGCTATGGCCCTTTTCCGGGAGCTTGCTGAAACCGGGTGTGTTGAGTTGATAGGAGAGACTTACTACCATTCTTTGAGCTCTCTTTATGATCGAGATGAGTTTATTGAGCAAGTGAAGATGCATTCAAAGTTAATACAAAAGGAGTTTGGGGTAACACCGGCAGCTTTTAGAAATACGGAGCTGATCTATGAGAACTCAATAACGGATATTCTATTGAAATTCAATAATTTTCAGACCATACTCACAGAAGGAGCAGACAGGGTCCTTGGCACAAGATCACCGCTGCACCTGTACAGAACTTATAACGGAAAACATTACTTATTGTTAAAACATTATTCTTTTTCGGATGATATTGCCTTTCGCTTTTCCGATAGAGGGTGGGCACGGTATCCGCTGACAGCTGATAAATTTATATCACAGGTGGAATCGATCCCGATACCGGAAGATACAGAAAAAAGCCTGTATCTTAACCTTTTTATGGACTACGAGACTTTTGGCGAGCATCAGCGAAAAGAAACCGGAATATTTAATTTTCTCGAATGCCTTGTTGAAAAGGTAGTAATGCATGAGTTCATATCCTTTGCTATTCCTTCGGAAGCCCCCGGCGGGTGTTGCTACCCTGCGGAGAGACTTTATATATATCCATCAATTTCCTGGGCGGATACCGGGAGAGATATTTCTGCGTGGCTTTCGAATGATATACAGAAAAATGCTGTCGAAACATTATTCGAGTTATTAAATTATATAAAGCATAAAGGGGATGATGTACTTCTCGATCAAGTCAGGAAACTGACGACATCAGATCATTATTATTACATGAGCACCAAGTATTTTCAGGATGGTGACATACATAAATATTTTTCACCTTACGAGTCTCCTGAAAATGCATATCATTATTTTCTTTTTGCAGTGGTTGATATTTACGAGAAGTTGAATATGTCAAAGGCTGATGGAGTGAATAATGCTTTTTAGAAATATATTTGTTTACCCGAAGTACCCTGAAAAGTTAAAGAGGTTGTTTGCACTCGCATACAACCTCTGGTCGCTGTGGGATAATGACGCGATACGCATTTTTTATAGAATCGATCCGGCACTATTCAGAGATCTGGGGAAAAATCCCGTTAAGTTTTTACACTCCCTGACAAAAGAGCGAATGGACCAGCTTGCCCATGACGAGGGATTTTTATACGAGCTTGACAAGATCTGGGACAAGTTTACAGCGTATGTAGAGCATAAATCAAATCAGACCGGGTTGGGCAAGGATGACAGGATAGCATATTTCACGATGGAATACGGGCTCCATCTGACCCCAAACTATGCTGGAGGACTCGGCATTCTCGCCGGAGACATCCTGAAAGGCGCATCTGATATGTCGATCCCGATGATCGGAGTAAGTCTGTTCTACAAGTACGGGTATTTTAGACAGCGTTTGAACATAAACGGGGAGCAGGAAGAGATATATGATGAGAATAATATATATTATCTCCCGGTAAAGGAGGAAAAATCCCCCCAGGGCGAGCCGGCATATGTGACTATAAACATACTGAATACACCGGTCCGGGTGAAGCTATGGCGTATAAATGTAGGGAAAGTCAAGCTCATCCTTCTCGATACGGACCTGGAGGAGAATCCACCGGTATTTAGGACAATTACCGATTATCTCTATGTCGCTGACAGGGACAAGCGTATAATGCAGGAAATCATCCTTGGCCTGGGTGGAATGAGGGCTCTCGAGGCGATCGGGGTTCATCCGCAGGTATATCATCTTAATGAAGGCCATTCCGCTTTTCTAATACTCGAGCGTTTGAAAAAGCTCATCAACGAACAGAATTATTCTATTGAAGAAGCATACACGCTTATTAAGAGCTCTACCGTTTTCACCACTCATACTCCCATTGAGGCCGGAAATGAGAATTTTAACGCTGATATGGTAAAAAAATATCTCGAAAAAGATATAAAAAGTCTCGGTATGTCTGTCGAGCAGTTCCTGGAGTTTGGGTTTCTCCATGATAAAAAAACCTTCTGGCTTCCCGCGCTTGCAATCCGGTTTTCACAATATATAAACGGCGTTTCCAGAATT
>DAOVJS010000202.1 GCA_030673105.1 Spirochaetota bacterium | reverse complement strand
ATAAGGGCTTTAGTGGCACTTTATTTCCGGATTAGATGGCATTTTTCACCGGAATATACACTAACCCTGACTCTAAGCTGGGAAAGAAAATAATCGAGTATTAGAGGGAATATATGAAGGTAAAGAAATTTCACTCGAATTGAAGAGTTGAGCCTTTTAAATACCACTATTGCCGCTTAAATAAAAAGTATAGGCAAGTAAACTTTCATTCATCATGAGATTTTATTGCTCGCTTATGGTTTTTACTTAATTTTTTTTGTTTACGGTAATAAAGCTGGTATTAAAATACCGGATAGGGCTGGTACAAAAGCCCAGCATCCTCTGGTACGTAATACCAGCTTTTAATGCATAAAACCATAAGTAAACAACTGGAGGGAAGATTGTGATGCTCATGAGTTCAAAAGACAGGATAGTCGCTACAATTAAAAGAGAGGAGCCTGATCGCGTACCACTCGCCTTATGGGGAAGTTACTACTCTCTGAATGATGGTGTATACTTTAACACACTCAAATATCTGCATCTGGGGGGACCTCTGCCTCCTTTCAGACGATATATGCCGAGAAACTCCAACTATTACGATGACAGAATCCTCGATAAACTGGATACGGACGTCCGTTATGTGTGGTCCGGATTTACAGACCTGGGTGGAGCTCGAATGGATGGAAATAAAAAGGATGCCTGGGGTGTGGAGTGGCAGAAGAGCGGACCGAATATCACATGCGTTAAGTCACCGTTAGCAGGGCTTTCGATTGATGAAGTTGCCAATTACAACTGGCCCGATCCTGAACATTATCTTGACATTGACTTGATGAGGGACAGAATCGTCTTTCTTAAAAAAGAATATCCAAAGCATGCGATCGCTGCGAGAGCGGTGAACTCCTACGGACCTTTTGAACAGGCAGCGGAATTAAGAGGAAGAGAAAACTTTTATATGGATATGGTGACCGAGACAAAACTTGTACAGCTTATTGTCGACAAATGTGCAGAGGTGATTATTCGTGCGCAGGAGATATATCTTGATATTGTTGGAAAGGACTTGGATTTTTTTGAGGTGCCTGGTGATGATTATGGCGGTACTCAGGACATAATGATTTCGCCCGTATCCTTTGATTCGATATTTAAACCTGCGTTAAAAAAAATAATCGATTCTGTCAAGGATTTTAATCCGAAATTGCCGGTGGCCTTTCATTCAGACGGGGCGATTACAAAAATTATACCCGGGTTAATTGAAGCAGGAGTGGATATTTTAAATCCCCTCGAACCTCTCCCCGTTATGGATTGGGCTGGGATTAAGAAAAAGTATTCTGATGATCTCTGCTTTATGGGAGGAGTCGACCTGAAAGAAGCCCTTACCGGTAAAGTGGAGGATGTAGAAGAGGATGTAAAGAGATGTATCAAAACTTTTGGTGAGGGTGGGGGATATATCCTTACGTCTGCAAATCATATCCAGGTCGATGTCCCATCACAGAACATAGTTGCCCTCTTTGAGGCTGGTAAAAAGTTCGGGACCTATCCGTTAAACCTTTAAGTAGAGTTGCTTATATAATTTTATATACAAAATATTCAAAACAGTAGAGAATTGTATAATGAGAATAGACTCGATTTGGGACCTGGGTAGCGTCGAGCTTTTTCCGGGTCAGTTGAAGATAACGCATTGTAGATTGAATTGAGCTATGCCGTTCCACAGATCTGGTAGGAGGCAGCCTTAGCGACTACCCCCTCCTAACAGAACGGCCCGTATCTGCCAGGTAAGCCGCTCTTCGATTAACGACCAAGTGTTAACATCCTTGTCCCTTAAGAGATACCAATGTGAAATCTTCCAGTAATGTCAAGCCCATCTTCCTGAATTACCTGATACATAGACAGCGGGTTATTCCTGCGTGTCCGCTCTCGTACTTTCCTCTTGAACTTCTCCCCCGATGATTTAAGCCATGGTCGGGGATGAAAAACGTTTAGCTGGTTCTCCGGGCGGTGTGGATTGAATTTTTTTTAGTAAATTGTATTTTCACATTAGGGTTTTAAATATTTTACGATATAATAGAAGTAAACAGACTTACAATATAAATCATAAGAGAGGATTGAAGTATGCCCCGGGGAATAAAAATATTTTTATGGGTTATCTCTGTTATCATCGTACTCATTTTGGGTATTTGCATCTGGGTTTTTAGTCCCATAGGAGATGTCCCTCCCTCAAAGATCTTGCCTTCAACAGCCTTTTCTTTTTTCTATCTAGATATTGATTCGGAAAGTCCCGGCCTGTCAGAATTAATCACAGGTGTCAGAAATAAGGTTATAAACTCAGAGTCTGGTTCTGTTAAAGAAAAATTGGCGGACCTGGCCTTTTCTTCTATTGTTCCCGGACACGTTGTTGGAGTCATTACACTTGAGGAAGGTTCCGATGAGCCGGACCTCGTCTTCATAGCCGGTATGGGGAAGATAATCAGGCTGTTAAAACTATTCAGCAGGCCTTTTGACCGCGTTATATTTCGAGGAGCGGACTATGAGAAGGAACACGAGGGTGGACATAGTTTTAAAAGTTTAAAGACAGCTTCAGGAGAAAAAGGTCCCTACGCGTATACGATCATCGGGAATAATCTCGTAATAGGAACCAGTCTGGCTGCTGTAAAGGATTCTTATAAGACCTTTAAGGAGGGCCCTGCCCCGGACCCTGCGTGCGCGTACCTGACAGCACTGCTCCATCAATCATCATTACAGAAAGATGGATTTATCTGTGTGGATAATAATGAAGGGGATGTATCAAGGATTGTTCAACTGGTGGAGGAGAAGTATGCCTTTGCGGCTTTCCCCAGCATAGACTCCGTTTCTGCGGTTATAGGTAATATTGGTTTTTTCGCCGATGAGGTAAAAGGCGAAATAACTTTTTTCTGCAGCAACTATGACAGACTCATGGATGTAAGGTCCGATGTGAAATTCATCTATGGGGCAATGAGGCGGATGTTCAGGGCGTCCGGTATCAATTTAAAGGGTGATGTCCGGGTAGAGGGAAATAACATAAAATTTAATTTTCATATTACGGATTTTATGGATGCAATTTTTCCCCCACCCGCTTCAGAACAGGAAGATGAATGAAGAGCGCTTCATATCCGAAAGATATATGAGGAAAACTTCCGTCCAGGGAGATAAAACCTTAACACTTCAGAGCAGGGAGATGTTTGATGCGATCTAAATTTATCCTTTATTTTTTAGTATTGATGCTTGCTGCGGTAATAGCTTTGGAAGGAGCTGAGACTTCCAGGTATATACCTGATAGCTGTACTACTGTTGTAACTATCTCCAATGTCCAGACCGATCCCGGGATATCATGGCTGCTTGATTCCTGGATCAATAGCCCCAGAGAGAGTCCGCTCAGGGATTTTTTCGATTCGACAGCTTCGAAGGAAATGTCAGTGGCAGTCTTCCCCCCAAAAGGGAAAACTCCTCTTTATTTACTTTTAGTGGTAAAGTTAGCTGAAGGGGCGAAAATAGATAAAAATATATTGAACGTTATAGTCACGCCTGAGGATAAACCGGAGGTAAAAAGTGTTTCTTACAAAGGGGCTGTAATAAACTTCGCTCCGGAGGAAAACGCCCCTGAAGATTTTTCAGCTTACGCTGTTTTAAAGGACCAGGTGCTGATCGGTACTGATGTGGATGTTATAAAAAAAGCTATTGATGGACCTTCTATTAAAAAGAGCTCCGGTTATCTGGAGGCGGAAGACCGGTTTTCCGGTGCAGCTGACGGGCTTCTCTTTGCGGATAACAGCGGATCCAAATTTGTAAACTTCTTACAGCCGCTTGAAAAGAAATGGAAGATGACCCTTCTTCTTTCGGCTGAATACCTGGAATGGATGAGTTACTCTTTTGATGTGATAGACTCGACCCGAGTGGCCGGTAAAGTTGTTTTTCAGGGCGTTGATAAAACTTATATAGAAGATATCCAGGATGACGCTGAGTTTTTAGGCGAGGTATTCAAGCGAAAATTTATCGCCGATAAGATAAGATATTCCAGTGAAGTTGAAGTTCAGGATAGTACAGTTTTGCTCAATTTCAAGATTGAAGGTATTGAACCGCTCTGGATCAAACTCTTTGAACAGGGGGTGCTTTCCCTGATCAGGCCGGGAAAAGATTGATAAGTAGTTTGAAGAGATTGAACATGCCTCT
>DAOVJS010000124.1 GCA_030673105.1 Spirochaetota bacterium | reverse complement strand
TGAAGGGTGCCGTTACGGGATAATTGATACAGAGGGAGCAATCAAGGATTCTGCTTTACTTTTTTTCAACGGCGCTTCTGATTACATCGGAAAGGAGATTTTCAGGGAAGGAATTACAACACTCCGCGTTAAGAAAGCGTTACAATTCTGCACCCCCGGTCAGTCTTTACAGACAGAGACTGAGGGCGTCTCGGACGCTGCGGCCTTTAAATCTTCCGGATGCGGCTGGATAGGGATCAAATCAGGGCAGGAATATACCTTCTGTCTTATGTTCCTCGAAATTGACGATCATGTTGAATTGAGGGGAAAATATGGTGAAAATATGATTAACGCGGCGGCAAATTCATTAAAAATCTATATAAATAAACTGGTGTCGCCTGTAGGTGGAAAAATATGGATATGGAACGATTTTGGAGGATTGATACTCTTCCCTTTTGATGGTAAAAATTGTGAGGCTATACTGCCCTGTTTAAGATTGATACTCAACCGGAAAATAATCTGTGCTGAAAGGATGGCCTTTAAGATGCTGTTTTCTTACCGTATTGCCCTTCATATTGGCAACACAGTGTATAAAAAAAAGGGGAGCACAGGCACTATCGTCTCAAACTCGATTAACTCGATATTCCACCTTGGCAGGAAATTTGCGAAGCCCGGGAATTTCTATCTGACAAAAGAAGCCTTCAGACATGTACCGGAGAAGTTAAAAAAATATTTTTTACCTGCAGGTTATTTTGAAGGTCTTGAGATAATGAGGATGATACTTCCCCATCAGGACCCTGCTATCCCCATTTTTTAAACTCAGAGCGGCAGGGTGATATCTTAAAGCCGGCTGTGATATTGAAGATTTGGCCGGCAGCCTTTGACATTGAAACAGGAAAAAGAATGCGTAGTAAACTAAGCGGAAGCCACAGGGCTTGCCCTGTGGAGTGTCACTCCTTTACAATTGGAACCTGGCTCCGTTTAGCTGCCGCTATCAATCCATTATCCAGAGTAGCAATAGGTAGTCCTTTCCTCATTGCAAGATCTAGATATGATGCATCGTAACTCGAAAGTTGGTGTTCACGTGCCAGGGCTAAAATATCCTTCAACATCCTGTCCTGTGGTTCCTGTTCAATCATAATCGGGAGTTCGGTAAGCAAAGCGATAAATCGTGTACTGTCAGCCTCGCTAAGGCGTTTCTTACGTTCAGCTACCAATAACACATTTCCAACTTCTAACAGCCAGATTGACGGCACTACTGCCGTGAAAGTCTCCAGGCTGTCTAATATGACATCAGCGTAATGGTTTGTTTCATCCTTGAAACACCATGTCATGACCACAGAATTATCAATAACAAAATTTTTACTCACTTAGCGCCTTCCTTCTTCAATCATGTTACGGATAGAAAGCCCGTTAAGACGATGTTTGCTACGGAACTTATGTAATTCAGCTATGACGTGCTTAGGTTCTGCTTTTCGTAAAGATTCCAGAGGTTGCAATACGGCTATTGGCACCCCATGTTTTGTAATGGTTATTCGTTCCCCTTTGATTACACGTTCAAGTAGTTTTGAAAGATGTGTTTTAGCTTCATATGCGCCAACTGTTTCCATAATATTGCCTCTCAGACTAGTTTTACACTAGTCTAATATGGATTTAGTGAATGGTCAAACAATTAATTATAAAAGTCTATCGACCTGATTTCATTTTCTGATACCGCCCGGTATGTGGTTTTAATTCGCGCTCCCGTACAGGGAGCGACTGTATCCTATTAATTCTTTTTATACTTAATCATTATGAGAAATTACTTCTTGCCTCTTTATTCGTTCTGTGGCAATAAAGCCGGTATTAAAATACCGGAGATGGCTGGTACAAAAGCCCGAAAGCGGGAGGAAGACCATAATATTAATAGATAAAACCATAAGGAGAAATTTAGAGAATTCTAGCAAGGGATGTTATTATTACAAATGAATCGAATTTAAAATGAAGATTTGTTTTTATTCTCTTCTTCTGAAATATGAATAGATAGACAGGGAAACAACTATAATCAACCCGTATATCAACTGGGTCCAGAATCCTGTGAGACCTATTGCGACAATTCCACCTTCCAGGGAGCCGATTATGATGGCTCCTATGAATGTTCCGAATATTGTACCCACACCTCCGAAAACAGATGTTCCTCCTACGAATACCGCAGCAAGGGTTCTTAAAAGGTACCCTTCTCCCATGGAGGGCCATAGGTAGGTTACCTCAAGGCTTGCTAGTATCCCGGCCAGGGATGCAAAAAAACCCATCTGCATGAATACGATCATCTTAATCCTGTTAACCCTTATTCCCATCATTCTTGCGCTTTCAAAGTTGTCACCTACAAGCAGAACATGACCGCCAAACCTGTGTCTTTTTAGAATTAACCAGAATGCCGCTGTTAGAACAAGAAACCATATGGCCTGGGCAGGAACAACTCCTCCCAGCCTTCCCACAAATACCTTGAATAAGAATGTCTCATTGACCGGAACAAGGGATTCACCAAACCCCTGCCCGCAGACATTCACAAGACCTCTCCAGAAGAACATTGTTCCGATTGTTGCAACCAGAGAAGGTATTCGTACCTTTACCACTAGTGTTCCATTCATATACCCCGCTATGATCCCTGTAGCAAAGCAGCATAAGGCTGCTAATAATATTGTTAAGTTTGGGTTTGTACCGCTATCTATCAGAACGTTCGATAATTTCGCGAAAACCCACCCTGAAAAACCCATTATTGAAGGAAAAGAAAGGTCCATTTCACCGGATATGATTACCAGGGTGATCGCAAGTGCCATGATACCGGAGAATGGTATTGTGGACATGAAGGAATAGTAGATATCAAAACGGGTAAATGTATCCGGGCTTCCAATGAGAAATATAAGAAAAATTCCTATGAATACACCCAGGATACTCAGCTCTAATCTAAGCTCTCGCGCCCGCGCGGTTCTTTCCATTATACCCCTCTCCAAAATGAAATTGATTGAGGTCAATCATTTGAAGGTATATTCTTAATGATTGTTTTCTCATTGCCCATGGTGTTTTTAAGAAACGCCATGGGCAATGGTTCAACTCATCTTTCCTGTTTTTGCGAGCCTGACCATTTTTTCAACAAGCTCATCCTGTGTTATTTCTGCTTTTAGGAACCTGCCCGCAACATTACCTCTGTCCAGAATGACAAATCTGTCAGCAACAGGATAAACATAGTAGATGTTGTGGCTGATGAAAATGGCAGACTTTCCTTTCTCTTTTATGTTCTTAACAAAATCTAAGACTTTTCTTGTTTCAGCAAGAGAAAGGCCCATTGTGGGTTCGTCCAGAATAATCAGATCGGCATTGAAGTAGAGCGCCCTGCCGATTGCTATCCCCTGCTTTTCACCGCCTGAGAGCGATTTTACAATCGAATCGGTGGTGATTGCTTTAGATGTAAACCCCATCTGCTTTCTCAATATATCTTCAGTTTCCTTTTTCTCTTCCTCAACCTTGAGAAAGCCGAATCTGTTGGTAATCTCCCTGCCCATGAAGATGTTTCTCCACATGGTCTGCTGTTCACTCAATGCCTGTTCCTGGTACACTGTCTCAATTCCCAGTTCTCTGGATCTTGCAACTGAATGGATGGTGATCTTTTCACCTTTAAAGTAAATTTCACCTTCGTTAGGTTGATGTACTCCCGTGAGGATCTTTATGAGTGTTGACTTGCCCGCTCCATTATCGCCGACAAGACCCACAATTTCATTTTTACCCACTTCAAAGTTAACCCCTTTTAAAACATTAACCTTCCCGAATGATTTTTGTATTTCCACCATTGAAACCAGTGTTTGGGCATTGTTTCTTTCAGCCATTCTCATCTAATTCCTTTTTTGGCCAGCGGTGCCACAAAGTCGATGTTTGATTTGTCTATCAGGGCTGCTCCTGTGTCAATGTGGAGTCCTGAAAACCCGTACTTCTTGGTTAAACAGATCTGCAATATGGGCAGGTACCCCTGGAGCCAGGGCTGCTGATCGAGGACGACGCCTGTGTACCCTTTTTTAATTGCATCGGCCGTTGCGGCACTTAGATCAAATCCTGCAATGTAAATATCGCCCGGTTTTTTTCTTACCGATTTCATATATGTTTCTGCTGTTGCTGTAAGGCCTCCGTGGTCTGTGACGATAAGTTTTACATCCGGATTGTTAGATACATATCCTGCAAAAACCGATGTGCCAAGGGCAGCTTCTGAATTGATGGCGTCTGAAATTTCGATATAATCTACCTTCATGCCTGCATCTTCAAGCGCATCGACACATCCTTTTGACCTTAAACCGCGTGTTTCCTGTGAAATAAGGCCCCAGACCATTGCTTTGTCGCCTCTTCTGAGACCGGCCCTTTTTATTGCGCCTTTTGCAAGCAGAACCCCTGATGCGTAGAGCTCCTGGCCGACATAGCCGAAACCTTTATCCTTATACTTTTCTTCGATCGGGGGCAGTGAAGTATTCTGGCTCGTTACTATAATACCTCTGGCTAATGCCTGGTCTACAAGCGGGGCGAACGCGTCGGGTCCGGGATGCCCCATGATGGCTATACCATCCGGCCTCCTGGCTACCGCATCCTTAAACTGGGCCACCATTTTATCCGGGATCCAGTCGGACCATACATAGTCCACCTTGCAGCCCAGGTCCTGTTCAGCAGCTCTCGCGCCTCTATATACCACAGAGGCAAATGGGCACCCGGGAGGTCCGCCCGGAAAGAATGTGATTCTGATCCCTTCAAAATGTTTTTTATCCGCTGAGAAGCCCAGAGATGCCACGCTAACTAAGAAAACCATTGTCAGCAATACAAGTAAAATTTTTCTTTTCATCTTTTTCTCCTCCTTTTGATTGGATTAAAATTATAAACTTTGTTTCATTAAACCATATTCATACTTTTTTGTCAAGAAATTTACGAATTAATCGACCTTGCTGTTAAGGAGTTAGAGGTTTATTATGCAGGGTTTTTATGAGAGGTTGTAAATGTCAATTTAAAACAGCTCTTTTTACCGTATATTTTTCAAGCTCATCGTTATAATCCAATACAATGAAGGGAAATGAACTGCCATCGGTTTTGTATGCCGCCACTTTTCGGTAATTGTTCACATCATCAAGCATCTTGTTCACCGGATAAAATTTGTCAATGACAATATTATTGGTGTGAAGCGAGGCCGATATGAAACCAAAGCTGGTATTTGCATCGCTGTTTTTAGACGGGTCTGTGGAGTAGATAAAAAGTTTTGGTTTGCCTTCAAAGTTTACTCCCCAGATAGAGACAAACTGGCTGTCATTGTAGGTATTTACTCCAGTATTGAGTAATCTTACTATACCGGTGTCAGAAAACTTGAGAACTGTTATGCCTCCGCCGAACTCATTTCCGCCGATCTCTGTAATTATTTCTTCCTTTTTGTCCCCGTCTAAATCAAAAGTGAGAAGCTTTTTCACGGGGAGCGGCCTCTGATACTGAACTTTATCTTTTAGAGTGATCCTTTTTCTGATGTATTCAATTTTTTCAGCCTGTATATAATAGGTAATTGTCCCGTCATTATCCAGGACCTTATTCTTTCTGAGGGAAACAAGGTACGGATTTATTCCATCGAGCACTCCAAGGGAGACCATGGGTGAGCCAAGTTTGTACAGAAGCCTGGGTATTCTTTTTTCAATGTCATAGGAGTAAAGATAGGAAAATTTATCACTTTCCGCGGCAATAACCGGCATATCAAACACGGGATGCGTAAAA
Source organism: Spirochaetota bacterium (assembly GCA_030673105.1). Classification (GTDB taxonomy): domain Bacteria; phylum Spirochaetota; class B62-G9; order B62-G9; family DRHN01; genus DRHN01. Next base: position 1,304 of record DAOVJS010000124.1, on the reverse strand, counting down.
ATTTTGATAGTTTTAATGGACGTATTCCTCAAGTTTATGGTATAAATTTCAGTAAAACCATCTGAATCCGGTTCATATCCCAGAATGGTGCTGCTCCGGCCATTGTTTGTCGCTGTTAAAAGAATAATTTCTTCGGTGCCGTTATTATTGAGATCTCCTGTAACGACTGAATACGCGTTTTGAGGGATAACGCCTATTTCCCTCAGTCCGATTTCTTTTTCAGAAGATGTAATTACTGTTTTTAAGGGTTCTTCCTCCCTTTTGTTTAGAAATTCTCCATATATCCAGCCCTCGATCCCCGATTTTTCTATTTTAATATGGTACCAGTAGTTTTTCATTTTATCTACCTGTTCAACATCATCCCCCCTTCCCAGTATAGTTACAACAGTTCCCCTGTTCACCTTTGTGATAATCCGATGTTTTAATGAGGAACCACTCCTGATACGGACATAATCTCCTGTCACAAGTGCTGTTTCACCTTTTTTCAGTGCTCCGCCCGGGATTATGGTAATATTCTGCGAATGGAGGAGATAGGGTAGGAACATGTGAAAAAATAGATATAGAATTAATATTTTTTTCATGATATAAATATTCTTGAAAAAAAAGAAAACTGTTATTATTTTTATCGTACAAGATAGAAAAAACTAAAAGGCCAATTTCGTAAATTTTTAATCTTATGGTTACTTTTATGTAAAAGGCAGGTGTTCATTAGTGTTGGGGGCTTATGTGGATTGTGTAAAAATAGATATGGAGTGCTGTAAAGGGTGTGAGCTCTGTATAACGGCATGCCCCAGGTCGGTCCTGGTTATGTCAGATGATTTAAATAAATCCGGTTATCATTACAGCATATTTCAAAATAAAGAAGACTGCAACAGCTGTACCTTCTGTGGAATTATATGTCCTGATGTCTGCATTGAAGTGTACAAATAATTGAGATTGTCTCACAACCCCATATTAGGCTGTCCCATACATACAGATTATAAATTTGATGCTATATATTACACAGAACATTGTTTATAAAGAGCCATTTTATATGTTAAGGGACAGCCTGAATCAAGTAATCTTTTATCAGCCGGATAATTTCTATAGGATATTTGTGGTTTTACTCAATACTGTTTAAACAGTTTCTTAGTCTTTTATAAGAAGAGGGGGAGAGTGGAAATGGGCAAACGACTACTCATGAGTGGAAACGAAGCGCTTTGTGAAGGCGCGATAATCGCGGGGTGCAGGCATTATTTCGGTTATCCGATTACTCCCCAGAATGAGATTCCGGCTTATATGTCGCAGAGAATGCCGGAAATTGG
>DAOVJS010000163.1 GCA_030673105.1 Spirochaetota bacterium | reverse complement strand
CTTCAGCGTGTTCCACGGGTCGGTTGCTTCAATTATGCCGCGCCGTGCCGGGATATCCAGGCGAGTTGCGGGCGAAATTTCAAATAGGCAGCAGATATTCCAGAGAAAATCGATCGGTGTTGCTCCCAAATTTATATAGGCATACTGCACGCTGCAGAATGACTCTCCCGCCCGCAGGCTGATTGTCTTCTCAAATCGAGTGGGCAGGACCCTTCCGTGGGTAACGAAACGTACCGCGATGACGTCGTCGCTCTTTTCAGTTATGTCCCCCTCGCTCTCCTGCGACCAGACTTCGCCGTGATCCGGGAGCATTTCCCCGCTCGGCGCCGGGAAAGGCATATCATTGGGCACAAGCTCATCCCATCCGCCAGACCAATGGTCGTCAAAGAGCGCGCCATAAGCCACACGTGCCGGAGGAACGCGCGGGTTGTGCCAGAGCAGATTTCTATTGGAATCCTTGTGTACAAAGTTATAAATTTTTGCGCCAACTTCTGGAAAAACATCCACGCGAATATGCTCGTTTTCGATCCGCACCACCTGTAATCCCCGATACTTCCAATCTGTGTCCACGAACAGTCCCATCCAGTCCTCCAATAAGTGGGTGTGTGCCAAAAAAAATAGAAGCTTTAACCAATCAAACTACTTATCTAAGGTAATTGAAAAACAGCTACTACAGGAAGGTGATCTGAAATTGTTAAAGTATCATGCTGACGAATATATTTATCTATCAATACAAGGTTATCTGAATAAAAAAAGTAATCAATTGTCCTGTCAGGTTTATCTATTCTATTTGGAAAATGGGTAAACCAGTTTTCTCTTTCCTCTCCAAGGGTATCTTCAAGTGCAGGTATTGCGTTATACTTATCAAAAAGAACTTTTATTTCAGTATTAGGATTGTAATATGCTTTTTCTTTATCATCATATAAAGCATATGTACCAGGTGGAATAAGGTTAAAATCACCTGCAATAGCATAGGGATGCTGCTTTATAGTAAGGGATTTAAGAAGAGCATCAACCTCAGCAACCTGCTTTTGCATTGTATCATCTCCCTGTGCAAATGCATCAAAATGGGTATTCATCAAAACGAGTGACTTGCCGCCTTTTACAGGAAGGTGTACCTCAAGTACTGCACGTTTAAACTGGAACTGCCTTTCCAGTATATTTTTAGGCATTTTAGCAAGTTGATGACGGATAGCATTGTCTATTTTATATTTCGAGATAACAACCAGTTTCATACCTACACTGCCCATTATCTGTTTAATAGGAACATATCTTACCTTCCAGTAAAAAGCCTGGGTATAACATGAATACTCATCTGGCAAAAACTCAAGCAATCGTTTTAATTGATCTTCATTAAAGGTTCTTTTTGCTCCATCATGTACTTCCTGCAATAAAATCACATCAGGCTCTTCATCCTGTATGACCCTTACTACCTCACCAAATGTTTTCTCTATATTCTCCCGGGATGGCGCAATATCAGGACCACTGTTATCAAGTTCATCATACCAGAAAACATACTCTTTACCTGCCATATATTGAACATTCCAGGAGAGTACTTTCACCTGCTGCGCTGCTTCAAGAATTGATACTGTATCAGCTCCAATAATTGTTTCCTTTTTAATTTCAGGCGGGTGCATAGTTATAGAATATATAAAAATCGAAAGAGATAGTAGTAAAATTAAAATTACTACTATAGTGGTTAATGCGATCTTTTTTATTTTCATACATACCTCACTGTTTATAACAGGAATTTCGATCTAAAAACAGTCTAATATATTGCTTTAAAAAATGCAAAATGAAAAAAATTTACAAAAACCTACCTAATTTCATTGACAGATAAAAATAATTTTCTTATTATTCTGTCATGTCGGTGACAAAACAGATTAATACTATATATAATGAACTTAAACCTGTTCAGAAAAAAATCGCCGACTATTTTTTAGAAGCTGATTTCGATTCTCTAAACACCTCCATAGAAGAAATAGCCCGGATAACCGGCACCTCGGTTGCTTCCTTATCGCGATTCTGTAAAAAACTCGGGTACGACAGTTTTCAGCATTTCAAGATCTCCTTTTCACGGGATTTAAAGTATGAACCTGATTTTGTTCTCCCCATCTTTAAAATGGATGATGATCCATCCCTGTGCATACGGAAGGTATTTTCGGAAGCAATCACAAACCTGCAGGCTACGGAGGGCACTCTGAATTTCGATTTGACAGTAAAGGCTGTTGACAGAATTGTTGAAAGTGAGATGCTGTATTTTTTCGGGAACGGTGGATCAGGAGGTATCGGCTACCTTGGCGAGCTGCTCTTTTCCCATATCGGATTTAAGGCTGTTTCAATAACAGATCCTTATAAAATGATTATAACAGCGGGTCATTCAGATTCCGGTTCTCTTATTATAGGCCTTTCTCATTCCGGGAGGACAAAGAGTGTTATCGAAGCATTGCGGATTGGGAAAAAAAACGGCGTTTTTACAATCGGAATAACTAATTACAGTAAATCTTCTGTTGCGGCTCTGGCGGACATTGCACTTTTAACTGCCTGCCATGAGAGGAGGATGCATTTCGCGCAGTCCAATTCGATGGTCGCACAGCTCACACTTCTGCGTGTTCTCTATATATTGACCGCGTCACGGAGTACGGAAAGGACCGTTCAGAAGGTAAATGACATAGAACAGTATGTGAGCTTACATATAAGATCGAAAGTGTGAGGAAGTTTCAGCATGCCGTATGGAATATTTTTCAAAGAAGGTTTTCTATAAGCAGAATATTAAATAAATATATAAGGAGATATAATATGGAAAGAATTCATGACCCGGTAATTTTTCAGAACGCGATCGACGGGATTGATCTGAAAAACAACATTATCGCAACCTATTATCTCAGCGACAGGATGCCCGGCGTAGATTTCATCGACCACTATAAGCTTATAGAATCGATAGCAATCGAAGGGTCGACCGGGTCCTGGCAGAGGGTAGAGGAAGAGTCGGATGAAGTCAGGGAAATGCTTTCCGGCAAACTCGTTGGTTACTACGAGATCCCGACTGATGACGAGTACAGGAAGAGCGCGGTCATTCAGCTTGCGTTTCCAATAAACGCGTGGCATGACAACGTGCCCATGATGCTTCTTTCGATTGCCGGTAACTGCTTTGTCTATTCTCAGAATCTTCGACTGCTTGACGTAACCTTTCCGGAGAACCTTGTTAAAAACTTCAAAGGGCCGAAGTTCGGTGTTGAGGGAATAAGAGAGCTGTTGGGTATAAAAGACCGCCCTCTCTCACTCCATATCATAAAACCGAAGATGGGTATGACTCCGAAGCAGACAGGTGACCAGGTATACAGGACAGCTATCGGCGGCGCGGACATGGCGAAAGATGATGAGATGACATCGGATACATACAACAATAATTTCAGGGACCGGCTGAAATATGTAATGGACGCTGTTGACAGGGCCAAACAAAAAACAGGCAAACGCCTGATATACTTCTGCTCTATTACAGACGACATCTCGAAGCTGCATGATAAGGCGCGTGAAGCAGTGAAGCTTGGCGCGAACGGCCTTTTAATAACCTATTCTGTCGGGCTTTCAGCAATCCGGGACGTCACGGATGATCCTGAAATAAACATTCCGGTTATGGTTCATAATTCTCACATGATTTCTTCAATAAAAAGTATTTCCTGGCCAGTATTCACAAAACTGCTCCGCCTGTGCGGCGCGGACCAGACACTGACGCCCACATACTGGTCCAGTATCCCGATGGTGAGCCTTGAAGAGGGCCTGCGGTGTCAGCACATCGCCCAGGCTCAATTCTACGGTTTTAAGAAGATGTGGTCAATGCCGGCCGCGGGGACATACCCCGGGCTCGCGCCCATACTGATCCCGGAATACGGGAAAGATATCATCATTCCATCAGGCGGAGGGATGCTGGGGCATCCGGACGGTTATACTGCCGGGGCCCAGGCATGGCAGCAGGCTATCGCGTCTGTAATGAATGATGTGCCGATTACGGAATATGCGAAAAAACCGGAAAATAAGGCCCTGAGACGTGCCCTTGAAAAGTGGGGTTATCTTGAAAGACCGGAAACACCCTGGCTGAGGGTTGCGCCGAAATTTCATCCCAAACCTTTTAAAATGGATGATTAAAGATGCAGCCATATAATTGAGGCTGTCTCACAACCTCTTATTAGGCTGTCCCATACATATAGATTATACATTTGATGCTATATATTACACAGAATTCTGTATCTAAAGAGCCATTTTATATGTTAAGGGACAGCCTGAGTTAAAAGGATCCTTATTAAAATAAAAAAACAGGGAGGTGAAGTATGGATTATAAATTTGGAGCGACACTTCCGACGTTTACATCATGCGCTGATCGGTACTGCCTTTCCGGTTATGGAGGAGGAGGAACAAACATAGAGGAGATGATGACGCTGGCATCCGGAGTCCCCGACCTTAATGGAGTGGAGCTTGTCGGCAACTGGCACATAAACGATGACAATGTAGATAAGATGAAAAAATTGTCCATAGAAAATGACCTTGAAATCTGTATGGTGGCCGTCGATCTGTGGACTCAGGCAAAATGGGGAAAGGGGAGTCTGACGGCGCAGGATCCGAAAACCAGAAAAGCAGCTGTCGCGGAAATAAAAAAGGCCATGGACTGGGCCGCGTACGTGAATTGTCCATACATCGATGTGTGGCCCGGACAGGACGGTTATGATTACTATTTTCAGGCAGATTATATTAAAGTATGGGATTGGATGGTGCAGGGGATAAAAGAAGTGTCCGATTACAGAGATGATGTTAAGGTGCTTATTGAGTATAAGCCGAAAGAGCCTAGAAACCACTGTTTTTTATCTACTGTGGGAAAGACAATTCTTTTATTGGAAGAAGTCGGGAGTGAGAATGTGAAGGTGCTTCTCGATACGGGGCATGCCTCTTCGGGTTTTGAAAATCCCGCGGAATCCATTGCCCTGTTAAAGTGGAGAGATAAAAATTACCTTGAATATTTACATTTCAACGACAACTATCACCTCTGGGATGATGATATGCTTGTTGGTTCTGTTCACCTGCCCGAACTTGTAGAGATACTTTACTGGCTGAAAAGAACGGAATATTCAGGTTGGCTGACCCTGGATATTTTTCCTTACCGTGAGGATGGTGTCGGTGCCGCGACCGAATCAATTTTATGGTTAAAATCTGTTTTTAATAAGATCGATACAATAGGGATGAGTAAGATAGATGAAGTGCTTTCCGCGAATGATGGTGTGGAATCCACAAGGTTTCTCAGAGAATTTTTTTTAGGAGAATGCTAAATGGCGGTTGAAATAAAAATGCCCCAGCTCAGCCAGACTACTGAGGATGTCAGGCTGATCGGCTGGCTTGTTGAAGAAGGCCAGGAAGTTAAAAAGGGTGACCCGCTTTGTGAGGTAGAGACTGACAAAACTACAATGGCTGTAGAGAGTTTTGAAAGCGGTACGGTATTAAGGCTCATTGCGGACCCGGATACAATGGTTGTCGCGGGCACGCTGATAGCAGTTCT
>DAOVJS010000175.1 GCA_030673105.1 Spirochaetota bacterium | reverse complement strand
TTTTTGAAAAAATCTAATTTTATTGAATTTTTTCCTTGACTAAACTAAAACAATCTTTCAATCATTATGAGATTTTATTTCTCGCCTATGGTTTTTCCCTAATTCATAAAAATATAATGAATAATTTTAAGCAGATAGGGCAGTAATAAGAAAAAAATCATCCCTTTAACGCAAATCGAAGGACCTTTTCCTTGGTTGCGATTTCACGCGATAAGTCGGCAACAAGCATGCCGTTGCGCATCACAAGTATCCTGTCGCATTCTGCCATAATTTCCGGAAGCTCGGAAGATACAAGGAGTATGGATAATCCATCATCTCTTAATTTCCGTAATATTTTATAGATCTCCGCCTTTGCTCCTACATCAATCCCTCTTGTCAGCTCATCCATTAAAAATATTTTCGGTTTTGTCGCAAGCCAGCGTGATATAATGACCTTTTGCTGGTTGCCGCCGCTCAGGTTACGGACCATCTGTGTAATACTTCTTACTTTAATTCCAATCATCTTAACGAATTCTCTGGCAATCTCTAACAGTCTGTTACGCTTAAGAAAACCAATGCTGCTTATTTCCCTCATACTTGATATGCCAATATTATCCTTGACATCCAGGTTGCTGAATAATCCATTCCTCCTCCTGTCTTCCGGCAACATGGCAAAACCGTTTTTAATTGCGTCAACAGGACTTTTAATATGCACCCTCCTCCCGAATATAAAAATCTCACCCCTGTCAGGGTTTTCCATTCCGAAAATTGTCTCAAGTAATTCGGTACGGCCGGCCCCCTGAAGGCCGTAAATTCCCAGTATCTCCTTTTCATAAAGCTGAAAATTAATATGACTGAAATATTTTCCTCTGCAGAGATCTTTAACCTCAAGTGCTATGGCATCAAATTTAACATCCTTGCCTTTTTTGTGTGATAATTCGCTGACCAGTTTTTTACCGGCTATGAGTGTTACGATTTCATCAATACCTGTTTCCGCCGTATTATAGGTCCCCAGATACCTACCATCCCTTAAAACGGATATCCTGTCTGCTATCTTAAAAACTTCTTCAAGCCTGTGTGATATGAAAATTATTGTTACTCCCTGGCCCTTCAATCTCTTTAAATTGGCGAACAATTTCTCCGTTTCATTCAACGTTAAGGCTGAATTGGGCTCATCCATTATTAAAACATCCGATTTTAAACTTATTGCTTTCGCGATCTCTACAAGCTGCTGTTCAGCAATGGATAAGTTTCTGACCGTAACCTTTAGATTAATATCAACCCCAAGCGACTTGAAAACCTCCCGGCTTTCCATGTTCATTTTTGTCCAGTTTATCCGCCCTCCACCGCTTTCCCTCTCCCTGCCTAAATATATATTCTCAACAACCGAAAGATTTGGACACAGTTTTAACTCCTGGTAAACGATGCTTATACCATTTAATCTGGCAGCATGGGGGTTCGAGATATGGACAGTTTTCCCATTTAATACAATTTCCCCCATGTCGGGCAATATCTCGCCTCCCAGGATATTCATCAAGGTGGATTTTCCGGCCCCATTTTCTCCGACCATTGCGTGAATCTCACCACTTTTAATTGACACGCTCACATTATCAAGAGCTATAACACCGGGATACTTTTTTGTAATATTTTTAAAATAAATAATATTTTCCAAAAATAAAATCCTCCTTCATACCGTAGAGAGGTTTATTGAAAAGAATGTTCTCTTATCCGGCCTGCTTCTTTGTCCACATGTCTATGGCAACAGCTCCGATAATAACGACGCCGATAACCAGGACCTGCCAGAAAGGCGAAACCCCCACCAATATGAGACCGTTCCTTAAAACTCCCATTATCAGCACACCGATAATAGTACCCAGAATAGTACCTTCACCTCCGGCAAGGGTGGTACCTCCAATGATTACGGCCGCGATCACATCCAGCTCCAGGCCATAACCTATGGTACCCTGAACATTGGCGAGAAAAGACAGGTTTAATATGCCCGCGAGTGCACATAAAAACCCGGTAATAGCGAAAGCTGTAATCTTTATCATCTTAACATTTATTCCGGAAGCGCGTGCGGCGGCAGCATTGCCCCCGACTCCTCTCATATGATACCCCAGAATTGTTTTGTTGAACAAAACATACGCGGCAATAGCCGTTACAAGAAGAAAGATGGCCATCATCGGGATTATATTGCCCAGCTTCCCCTGCCCGAGAAACAGGAAAAAGTCTATGTGCGGGTCGGATACAGTCCTGTAGCTTGTCGAAATTACCTGAGCCTTACTTATGATCAGTGCCGCGCCTCTCGCAATATTCATCATGCCCAGGGTAACGATTAACGCCGGTATTCGCACGTAAGTCACGAGCACCCCGTTAAGGGTTCCGAAAGCAATTCCGCATATAAGAGCGGCAATCATGGACACCCAGATAGGCACATCGTTTGTCATGAGTATTCCGGCAATGGTTGAGGAAAATCCATAAACAGCTCCCACGGACAGGTCAATTTCACCGGAAACGATTACCATTGTCATGCCCATTGACATAATCCCAAGGAGTGAAACCTGGCGAAGTACATTCAGAAGATTCTTCAGTCCGAAAAAATATGGTGATGTGAAAGAAAACGCTAAAAACAGAATAATCAAAGCCATTAATACCCCGATCTCCCTGATCTTGATTATTCCAGACATTAATTTTTTACCGCCTGACGCACCTGATATAACTGCACTCCCGCTTCCATTTTCTTTGTTTTCAATTTCAGAATTGTCGGCAGAAGCTTTTTCATTGTCCGTCATTATACCTCCCCGCACTTTTTAATTCTAAACTAGAGTAAATTGTGCCCAAATATAACAAGATTTTGTATTAAATATTTTTAATTTTTTAATACAGATTCTCTCTTTACCTTTATTATTTCAACCAGGGCTTTGAGATTATCAACGGAAACATCGGCCATGATCTCCTGATCGGGAGCAATTATCATACCTCCCCCCCTGCCAAGAGTTTCAATAACGTCGCCTGCCATTTTTTTAACTTCTTCAGATGTCCCGAAAGGAAGCAGATCCTGTGTGCCGATCCCTCCCCAGAAAGTAATATGTTTTCCAAACTCACGTTTTAAATAATCATAATCCATAACTTTTTGTACAGGTTCTAATACATCAAGACCAATGTCGATCATATCACCAATTATTTCGGTTACATTTCCGCAGGTATGATGAATGACAGGCAGCCCCGCATCTTTATAGACCTTCCAGACTTTTGCCAGCCGAGGCTTAAAGTATTTTTTCCACATATCCCTGGAAAACATCAAACCCTTCTGTCCGCCAAAATCATCACAGGTGTGACCGATTTTACATCCCAGCTTCACAGTCAGTTTTGCGTACTCAATCTTGTATCCTGTAATCGCGTCCAGCAGGATCTCAACAAGTTCCTGTTCTAGAACCATATTCATCATCAGCTCTTCATACCCCATAAGCGCCCAGGCCCTCTCAAAAATACCAAAATACCCCACAAATACTACCAGATAATCGCCGAAATATTTTTTCATGTCCTCTTCTATTAAAGCCAGGTTTCCAGGTTCATCGAGGTTGGGAGGCCTGAACTTCTTTATCTCATCTTTATTTTTCCCTTTTAACGGATTATGACGGATACAAATACCATCCGTATTTATATCATACCCGATACCCCAGCGGTCATATAGAATTCCATTTTCCCAGTCCATGTCGGCAAAAACAGTTTTTTCGGCTTTGCGCAGAAAATCATGATCACCTCTAAAACGGAACGTATCATCCATGGGACCTGTAAGCTGCAGATGGTTTTCAAGGAAATTGTCAAGTTCATCAACTGAAGAAAGATGTAATCTCTCTTTTAATGCGACCTTTGTTTCATGGGAGGCAAAATATATATTACTGGGCAGATAATCGATATCTTCTCTTTTTATTGTTTTTAATACTCTCTCCTCTTTTGTCATTCAGACTTTCTCCCTGTTTGATAATATTACACCTTCCAGACTGCCGGCTGCTTTAAAAAATCTCGAATTCATTATGTCCATTCTTCATCCATTCCTGAATGTTAGACTTGAGCCCGGAAGGTGTTTTATTCCTTCTTAATTATTTTGCTTTATATCATATTTTCATCATGTGCAAAACAGATATATTTGTTTTTAACCGGATGAGTAATTAACCTACAGTTTTGTCTCCTGCTTCAAGTCTCTTAATATACTCCTCAACATTTGAATCATCCACCATCAGGATCCCGGTATCAACGCTTTCCAGGGCTGTTCCATTGACTATATTTTCATACAGGTTTATAACAGGTAAATATCCCTGGATGTAAGGGTTCTGGCTTAAAGTGGCTTGTGTAGCACCTGCCTTAATATTATCCAGTGTTTCCGGCATGAGGTCATGACCAACCTGTTTTATCTTCCCGATCAGCTCATATCTTAATATGGCGCGGCCGACAGCCGGGGTCGTAACAGCATCGAGACTGGCAATGCCTATAATATCCGGATTAGCCAGAATGGCATTCTCAATCGCCGCATAACATGTCTGCTCGTCTCCTTTCGCGTTGATAAGATTAACGATCTCAATATTGGGATAATTTTCCATTCCTTCCCTTACACCCTGTTCCCTCATCTGTGACCAGGGAGCCATCGGATCGCAGGAAGTTATAAGCATTTTACCTTTTTCTCCCATATACTCCGCGAGGTACTTTGCCTGTACTCTTCCTGATTCAACAAGGTCCTGTCCATAAAACGCGAATCTCTCAGAACTTGGCGAATCAGTATTGAAAGTAACTACCGGAATGCCGGCATCAATCGCCTTTGCGATAATCGGATCGATAGCCTCGGCGCTCAGGGGGGCAATAGCAAGACCGTCAACCTGCCTTGTTATATAATTTTCAATAATTGAGACCTGATCATCTATGTCGAAATTTACAGGCCCGTAACGTAGCGGCCGGCCTGTTTTCTTTACACACTCGTCAAATCCACCGCCGCAGCCATAGTGCCAGAATTCATAGGGATAGGCAGAGAATTCGTATTTGGAAAAGATTGCCGTTATGTCTCTGCGATTTTTTTGCTGCTGGGCAGAGGGAAATGGCGAAGCCATCGGCGACAATTCCGAATATACGAAATATGGTTTGC
>DAOVJS010000001.1 GCA_030673105.1 Spirochaetota bacterium | reverse complement strand
AAACCCGATGATCTGATTTTTTTGTATACTGACGGTGTCACAGAGGCGATGAACCCTGATAAAAAACAATTTTCTAATAACAGGTTATTGCAGACCCTGTCGAGTTTAAAAGGGAAAAAAGTCCAAAAATGCATAGAAGGTGTAAGGGAAGAAGTGAGATCTTTTGTAAAAGAAGAGACTCAATCTGATGATATTACAATGCTAGCATTGAAATATAACGGGAATTGACACTACCAAAAATATAGAAGGCGTGTATGGACTCGTTTAAAACACTAACCGGAAAGCCTCTTCCCCTTGGGGCGACGCCTTGTCCGGCAGGAACGCAATTTGCAATCTTCAGCCGTCATGCAACGGCGGTGTCGCTGTTCCTGTTTGAAACCCCGGAAGACACCGGGCCCCTGGCAGAGATAGAGTTTGATCCCGAAATGAACAGAACAGGCGACATCTGGCATATCTGTGTGAAGGGCGTAGGCCCCGGACAGCTGTACCTCTACAGGGTTGACGGCCCGCATGACCCGGAAGCAGGTCACAGGTTCGACAGGAACAAATGGCTCCTTGACCCGTACGCAAAGGCCGTGACCGGGAACAGAGCGCGTGTATCAGCCGGTACAGACAGTCAGGATAACGGTAAGGACCCCCGGGCCCGTTCCAAAATCCGCGAAGCAGACTATGTTCCCAGGTGCATCGTTATAAACGACGATTTTGACTGGCAGGGTGACAAACCTCTCAACTTCCCCCTCAGGTTCTGTGTGATCTATGAAACCCATGTCGGCGGACTGACCCGGCATAAAAGTGCAGGCGTGCAGCACCCCGGGAACTTTAAAGGTGTAGTAGATAAAATACCATTCTTCAAAGAGCTGGGTATAACAAGTTTGGAGCTGCTGCCGGTACAGGAATTCGATGAGTTTGAAAACCGTAAAAGAAACCCGATAACAGGCGAAATGCTTCAAAACTACTGGGGCTACAGTACGATCGCCTTTTTTGCCCCTAAGGGCGGCTACAGCAGCTCAGGCTTTCTGGGACAGCAGGTCACAGAGTTCAAGGAAATGGTCAGGGAGCTCCACAGGGCCGGAATCGAAGTGATCCTGGATGTTGTGTTCAACCACACCGCGGAGGGCGATGAGACCGGGCCTACACTTAGCTTCAAAGGCCTGGACAATTCCATATATTATATACTTGACGATGACCGCCGTTTCTACAAGAATTACACCGGCTGTAAAAACACTCTGAACTGCAACCACCCGACAGTAAGAAACATGATACTCGACTGCCTGCACTATTGGGTCGTGGAGATGCACGTTGACGGTTTCCGTTTTGACCTTGGATCAGTCCTGGGAAGGAGCCGGAACGGTGACCTTTTAGAGAACCCCCCTGTATTAGAGCGTATTGCGGAAGATCCTATTTTGAGGCATACAAAGATAATCGCTGAAGCCTGGGACGTCGCGGGGGCTTACCAGGTGGGCTGGTTCCCCGGAGGAAGATGGGCTGAATGGAACGACCGGTTCAAGAACGATGTACGGCATTTCTGGAGAGGGGAGCCGGGTTTTGTCCCAAACCTGGCCACCAGAATCACGGGCAGTGCCGATCTCTACTTGAGGGACGGGCGAAAACCTTTCCACAGCATAAATTTCATTACTTCCCATGACGGCTTTACACTGAACGACCTGGTGAGCTACCGTGAGAAACACAACATAGAAAACGGTGAAGATGAACGTGACGGAACAGACAACAACATCAGCTGCAACTACGGAGTTGAAGGGGGAACCGATGATACTGCCGTGCAGGAAGTAAGAGAAAGGCAGATCAAAAACTTTCTTGCGACCCTTTTTTTGTCTCTGGGGACGCCGATGCTTCTGGGGGGCGATGAGTTTCGGAGGACTCAAAGGGGAAACAACAACCCCTACTGTCACAACAGCGAGCTGACATGGTACAACTGGGACTATTTGAGCAAACACGGAGAAATCTTCCACTTTTGCAGAGAGCTTATTTCCTTCCGCAAACATCATCATACATTCCAGCGCCCTGAGTTTTACAGTGGCGAGGACTCCGACCACAACATGATCCCGGATATAACGTGGTTCAATGAAGAGGGGGGTGAACTGGATTGGACAAAGACAGCGCACACTTTGTCCCTTCGTATTGACGGGAGCAAAGCGGAAATTGAAGCAGACCGGGACGATAATGACCTGTTTATGATATTCAATGCGTCTTCGGAAAAAATGGAATTTACGGTATGCCCTGCGCCGGGGGGAAAGAAGTGGTTCCTGGCAATTGATACCGCCCTTCCCAGCCCGGAGGATATTAAACCGGAAGGTGAAGAGACGCTTCTTGATCCCCGGGAAATTTACAAGGCCTCGTCCCGCTCATTGGTTGTCCTGATCTCGCGGTAATCGATATCCGTGAGCACGCGTTCTACGCTTCTATCCCTGGAGACAGGGAATCAACCAAGCTCCTGGATAATCTGAAGACATAACTTGATTTTAAGGAATATTTACAGTACATATCTACCGGTATCCAGCAGGAAATTAAGATAAGGAAGCATTTTATGGCTGCAAAAAAAGTACTTCTTCTCGGCAATCCATCACTGTATGAGATAAATAAATCAATCCGAATGGAACAAGAAACCGGCACTAAAGCAAAGGAGTGTTGAAAATTGAAGGTAGTAAAAACAGTCTGTCACAGGGATTGTCCTGATACATGCTTTATTGATGTAACTGTGAAGGACGGAAAAATTCTTTCTACTAGAGGAAATGGCGAAAACCCGGCTACTCAGGGATTTATTTGTCCAAGAGGCATAGGGGACCCAAAACGGGTATATAGCAGGAAACGAATTTTGCATCCATATATTAGAAAAAGTGCTGAAAATGCCGGCAAGTTTAGTAAAGCAACCTGGGAAAGAGCGTTGTCATTAATTACTGATAAACTTAAAGATACCCTTGAAAGACATGGACCGGAATCAGTTCTGATCTATGACTATCCGGGAAATCAAGGATTCCTGGCATGGCAGTTTCCGCGGAGATTATGGTTCGCCCTGGGTGCAACTACCACAGATTATTCATTATGCAGCAATTCCGGCCATGCAGCAATAGGACTGCACTATGGACTTACCTATGGAATACAACCGGAAGAGCTGCAAGAGATGGATGTAATTACGTTCTGGGGAAATAACGCAAAGGTTAGTTCACCTCACCAATGGTCATTTGCTTCAAAAGCAAGGAAAAATCGGGAAGCAATTATTGTTGATGTTGATCCAAGAAAAAGTCCAACTTCAGAAGCAGCGGATATTTGGTTAAATCCCCGCCCGGGGAGTGATGTCGCATTGGCTTATGGCATTGCAAGATATATTATTTTGAATAGAGGTGTCGATAGGAAATTTATCGATGAATGGACCGACGGCTACGAGAATTTTGAAAAAGAAGCTTTATCCTGGACCCCAAATCGAGTGGAACAGGTTACCGGATTATCCTGGAATCAAATTGAAACTGCCGGGGATTTGTATATCAATAAGCGTCCGGCTGCGTTTATGATCGGGCTGGGATTACAAAAATCATGTCAGGGGACAGAAGCTGTGAGAGCTATATCACTTTTACCTGCACTTCTCGGCTATCATAGAGGTTTCCACTATAGTGATTCGAATGGAAGATTCGTAGATTGGGCCTATCTGTGCGGGAGCAGCCTGACACAAAAGAAAGGAAAAGTTGTAAATCAAGTTTCAATAGGTCCAAGACTGGAATCCGGTGAGTTTAAGTTTGTTTTCGTGCTTGGGAGTAATCCAGCCGTTACCTTGCCGGATCAAACATCTGTTCGAAAAGGATTATCTCGTGATGATGTTTTTGTGGTAGTGCATGATACCCATTGGTCTGAAACAACCTATTTTGCAGATATTAATTTACCTGCAGCTACATATTATGAGAAGACCGATGTTAATTTTTCTGATCATCATCTGTATAGTAGACTTTCGAACAAGGTCATTGAACCGCTGGGAGAATCCCGGCATGAGATTAAAGTTATGCAGGAAATCGCCAGCCGGCTAAAACTTTCAGAATCCTGGTTGTACGAAGATCCCTGGCAGGCTCTGGGAATCGCCTTAAAAGAGGCTTTCACAGAAAAGTCTCTTGCTGACATATTAAATGGGGAGGTCCTCAAGTTAAAATTAAGACCTAATAATGAATATCAAACGCAGTCTGGAAAAATTGAATTTTCTTCCTCCAGGTCATTTGAAATAGGAGTTCAGGAAATTCCTGTCCAAACAGAATTAAAAATGGATGGCGGGCGGTATCTTTTGCTTAATAGTTCCATTCCAAACTATACTCACAGTCAGTTTACTGATGTATACGGTCCCATACCTCAAATTGTCTGGATAAACAAAGAGGATGCTGGAAAGTCGAAAATTCATGATGGCAATGAAGTCCTTCTATATAATGAGCTGGGTGAGGTCCGGGTAAAAGCAATCGTTAATGAAAAAGTTAGTAAAGGAGTTCTCTGGGCGCCAAGACCTCTTACGGGTTTAGAGGGCAGCCCGTTGAACGTACTGGCACCCGGCACCCCTCAAATAATCGGAGGAGGACCAAAATTCAATTCCATCAAAGTGAAAATTAGAAAGTTGACATAGAGGAGACAAGCCGGCAGATATGGAAGAGCCGGCCGCTAAATCGATACCTCCGGAAATCATCAGGATAGTCATACCCATTGAAAGTATTCCGAGGCGGGAGAATCACAGCAGAGGGCCGGATACCTTTTCAACTTCCTCCAGCAGCTTTCCGGTCTCGATCAGATTCCGGATGGCGACAATGTCTTTATGGAAAGGGCGGTCCCCTTTGATGGGGGGAACAACCTCCCTTATTACCCTGTACGCGGCCCGGATACCGGTACCGGGTTTTAACGGCTCAAGGAAGTGTAAACCCTGGCTGGAAGCGAGGATCTCCATAGACAGAATTTGCTCCACATTCTCTATGATCTCTTTTGCCTTACGGGCAGCAGTTGTGCCCATACTGACGTGGTCTTCCTTATCCGATGAGGTCGGGATTGAATCAACGCTCGCGGGGGAGGCAAGTATCTTGTTCTCAGAAGCCAGGGCCGCAGCGGACACCTGCACCATCATCAGGCCTGAATGAAGGCCGCCCTTGTCGGTAAGAAAGGGCGGAAGGTCGCTGAACACTGGGTTCAGGAGTTTTTCAATCCTTCTCTCGGCAATTCCCCCGAGCTCACTCATAGCTATGCCAAGGAAATCCATCGCAAATGCTACAGGTTCGCCGTGAAAGTTCCCGCCCGATTCTATTTTATTCTGTTCCGGAAAGACCAGCGGGTTGTCTGTAGCCGAATTTATCTCGATTGAAATCACCTTTCTCACATAATCCAGCACATCCCTCACAGCTCCGTGGACCTGCGGGATGCATCTCAAAGAGTAGGCATCCTGAATTCTGGGGCAGTCTTTGTGTGAAATTGTGATTTCACTGTGTTCCATCAGCCTGTGGAAATTTTTAGCGACCTTCATCTGACCGGGGTGAGGCCTGACAGCCTGAATGTCCAGGTCAAAGGCGGTTAATGTTCCTCTCAGGGCATCCAGTGTCGCTGTCCCGGCTATGTCGGCAATCTTTGAAAGCCTTTCCGCCTTGAGCAGGGCGAGTGTACCGGTAGAGGTCATGGCTCCGGTTCCATTGATCATCGCTAGCCCCTCTTTGGCCTTTAATTTTACCGGAGTAATACCTGCCTTCTTCAGGGCTTCAGAGCCGTTCAGCCGTTTTCCCCTGTACTGCGCCTCTCCTTCGCCGATCAGCACTGATGACATGTGGGCAAGGGGAGCAAGGTCTCCGGATGCTCCCACCGAACCTTTTTGCGGGACCACCGGATGGACCCTACGGTTTAAAAGATCAAGCAGTGTCTGAACGAGCTCCAGCCTCACACCTGAGTTTCCCCTGGCAAAAAAATTAGCGCGAAGAAGCATCATTGCCCTTACCTCTTCTTCCGGGAAGGGCTCTCCGATACCGGTGCAGTGGCTCCTGATTAAATTTCTTTGCAGCTCCTCAATCTGGTCCGGACCGATAACGACATTGGAGAGAGCTCCGAAGCCGGTATTGACTCCGTAAATACGCTCCCCGCCCTGTACGGCTGATTCGATACATTCCCTGGACGCGTTTATTCGTTTTTTAGCCTCGTCGGTCAGTGATACTGCGGGATCTCCTGCTGCGACCCGCTCTACATCCTCGGGTGTCAGGCAGAAGCCGTCAAGAGTAATGTGGTCTTTTTCCATGGCAGTTTATTTTAAAATGTATTTTTAATAAGAGACAATTGGATCCCTGTCTGCGATTTTATCATGTTCTATTAAAATGAGCACCCTTTTTTATCACATCAACCACCGCATCGGTCAGGCCGTACCTGCATAGTTCATCAATGTGAACCCACCGCGCCTCAAGCGCGTCGGATGACTGCTTGAGCGTTCCTTCTGTGTACACTGCATTGAAATCAAAGACAATATAGTGATACTTTACCCTTCCGTCCGGGCCCCTCTCAATATACTCGAAAAGTTTTATCAGATCTAAAACATCAATGTCAATGCCGCACTCTTCCTTTACCTCCCGTACCGCCGCGTCTTTTAGACTTTCGAAAGGTTTAACTCTACCTCCCGGGAGTGACCAGGTCCCGTAAAGCGGGGGATTACCCCGTTTGATCAGAAGCGCGGAATCATCTTTAAAGACAGCGGCCCCAACCCCTATAAGCGGTTTTTCCGGATAAACTCTCGAACGTTTTTTACTCATATTAAAGGCCGCCGATTATTATTATCATAGTTTTTAGGATAATTCTTGAAAAAAGGAATATCAAGTGAAAACTGTATTTTATAGACTAACCTGTGATTATTATATAAATTAAGCCAGAACTTGAAAAGGAAGGGTGCCCTGATATGGACATAAGGAATGACGGCTTATACTTCGGAGATGTTTCCGCGGAAGATCTCATAAAAGAGTTTGAAAGCCCCCTTTATGTTTATGAAGAAGATACAATAAGGGCAAGGGCCCGTGAGCTTAAAAACGCCATAACCTACGATAATAAAGAGATTAAGTTTGCGTGCAAGGCTAACACAAACATAGAGATTATGAAGGTTCTTAAAGAGGAGGGGATGGGAATAGACGCTGTGTCCCCTGGTGAAATATTTGCGGCTTTAAAGGCGGGCTTTGAAAAAGATCACATTCTCTTTACCACAAACAACGTACTCTGGGATGAGATAGAATACGCGGTATCGAATGATATTATGGCGAACCTTGATTCCCTGTCCCAGCTGAAGATGTTTGGACGGGAATTTCCCGGAAGAGATATCTGTATCCGTATAAATCCAAATGTTGGCGCCGGGCACCATAATCACGTAATTACCGGCGGCCCTGATAGCAAGTTCGGGATTAACTATACCAGGGTGGATGATATAAAGGAGATTACCCGAAAATCCGGACTCAGGATAAAAGGCATTCACCAGCATATCGGTTCAGGGATACTCGACCCTGAAATATTTATAAAAGCCATGGGTGTTCTCCTTGACACCGCTAAAAACTTTGAAGGTCTGTCTTTTATCGATTTCGGTGGCGGGATCGGTGTCCCCTATCAGGAAAACGAAGAAAGAATGGACATAAGAGTTCTCGGCAAAAGAATCGCTGATGAGTTTGAAAACTTCTGCGGCAGGTACGGGAGAGAGCTGAAACTTGTTATTGAGCCCGGGAGATATCTCGTTGCTGAAAGCGGTTTTCTACTGGGTACAGTCGCATCTGTCAAGGAGGGAGAAAAACACCGGTTTATCGGGATAAATACGGGGTTTAACCATCTTGTGCGCCCGGCCATGTATGGTAGTTATCATCAGATACTGCACGCAGGTAAACCTTATGGTGCCAGGGAATCTCAGGTAATTGCAGGGAATTTGTGTGAGTCCGGTGATACTTTCACGAGGGATGAAGAGGGGATAGTTGACCGGGACCTTCCGCATTTTAAGGAGGGCGATATTGTCTGTATCTGTAATGCCGGGGCATACGGGTATTCCATGGCGTCTTACTATAACTCGCGTCCCAGACCGGCTGAAGTTCTTGTAAAGGGAAGCAGGGCAAGGCTCATTCGAAGAAGGGAGACCTTTGAAGATATCTTCAAAAGCTCCCTGGGCATTATGTGAGAGAAGACATCTTTCATTATTGCCGGCAGAATCATCAGGGGCAGGCCATATTGCAGGTTATTAAATTGATCGGCAGGCTGTACTAATGAAGAGAAAGAAAAGGGTTGGAAT
This sequence comes from Spirochaetota bacterium, assembly GCA_030673105.1. Taxonomy (GTDB): domain Bacteria; phylum Spirochaetota; class B62-G9; order B62-G9; family DRHN01; genus DRHN01. The sequence continues at coordinate 51,056 of DAOVJS010000001.1, read as the reverse complement.
TCTTTTTGGAGGGAGATCAGCCGAGCATGAAGTGTCACTTCAGTCTGCTAAAAACATCGCGGGGGCAATAGATAAATCGAAGTATGAGACTGTCCTTATAGGGATAGACAGAGAGGGAAAATGGAAGTACATTGATGGCCCTGAATTTTTCGGGTCCTCCAAAGGGCCGGAATCGATCACCCTCTCAGGATTTAATGATTCGGACGCGGTAATGCCGTACAGAGGTACAGATGGGCTGCTGTGCTCTTCGGGCGGTAAATCAATCTGCCGGATCGATGTTATTTTTCCAGTTCTGCATGGAACATTCGGTGAGGACGGTACCGTCCAGGGATTGTTGAAACTTGCCGATGTGCCATTTGTCGGTGCCGGGGTTCTGGGCTCATCCGTGGGAATGGATAAGGATGTGATGAAACGGCTTCTGCGCGATGCGTCTGTGCCCATACCGGATTTTCTCATTTATGAATGGACTCAGGAAGAAACGGTTGATTTCATGGAGGTTAAAGACAGGCTCGGCCTTCCCCTGTTTGTCAAACCCGCCAACCTTGGGTCTTCCGTTGGTATCAGCAGGGTGGGTGCAAAAGAAGATTTCGCCCGTGCTGTTCGTGAAGCTTTCCGTTATGACAGTAAGATTATTATTGAAGAGTTTATTGATGGGAGAGAAATTGAATGCTCGGTTCTGGGAAATGAAAACCCCCGGGCATCTGTGCCTGGAGAGGTGAAGTCAAGACATGAGTTCTACACCTATGAAGCAAAATATGTTGATGGTAAAGGCGCGGTTCTGGAGATACCTGCAAGAATACCGGAAGAACAGGAGAAGAAAATACAGGCGCTTGCGGTGAAATCTTTTAAGGTTCTTTGCTGTGAAGGCATGGCGCGGGTTGATTTATTCCTGAAAGAAAACGGTGAGGCTGTTGTGAATGAGATCAATACTCTGCCCGGGTTTACAAACATAAGCATGTATCCGAAACTCTGGGAGAAAAGCGGATTATCACAGACCGATCTCATAAGCATCCTGATTGAGCTTGCCATTGAGCGCTTTAAGAGAGAGGATAAACTGAAGCGCTCCTATTTTTAGCAGCGGAACAGGTTGAAAATGGGCTTTGATTTATTTATGAAAAAATACAGGAGAATATAGGTGAAGAGCCTGGAGGATTATCTTTCAATGGTCGGGCCGGCAGACACGGGTGTTATCGACAGCGTCCAGAAGAGGCTGGATTCTCAAACAAAGCCCCTTGGAAGTCTTGGAAGGCTTGAATCTTTATGCAGGCAGATGGCAGCTGTACAGGGGACAGCGGATCCCGTATTTGATAAAAAGGTGATCTTTACCCTTGCGGGTGACCATGGAGTTGTGAGCGAGGGGGTGTCCGCGTATCCACAGAGTGTGACCGGTCAGATGGTGCTGAATTTCGTTAACAGAGGGGCGGGAGTAAATGTACTTGCCGCACACGCGGGGTGTAAGGTGGTTGTTGTTGACATGGGGGTCGCGCAGGACCTTGATTGTGAAGGATTGATAAATAAAAAGGTGGATTACGGGACAAAAAATTTCACTGTGGGACCCGCGATGACAAGGGAGCAGGCTGAGAAATCAATTGTTTCGGGGATAGGGCTTGCCCTTGATTATGAGTTTGATATTCTAGGAACAGGAGACATGGGAATCGGAAACACTACACCGTCCGCTGCAGTAGCGTGTGTAATAATGGGAAGTGACGCCCGGGATGTAACAGGGCGGGGGACCGGCATTGACGACGATACTCTTTCGAAAAAAGTAGATGTGATAAAAAGAGGGATTATATTAAACAGGCCGGACCCGGCTGACCCTGTAGATGTTCTTGCGAAAGTCGGGGGTTTTGAAATCGGCGGGATTGCGGGCCTTATAATCGGCGCTGCAATAAAAAAGAGATTGGCCGTTGTTGACGGCTTTATCTCTACAGCTGGAGCCATCGTCGCACGCGGTCTCAATAAATATATAGACGATTATTTTATCGTGTCGCATCTTTCCGCGGAAAAGGGGCATGATATTTTTACAGAATGGCTCGGAAAAGAGCCGGTCCTTGATCTCGGGATGAGGTTAGGTGAGGGGACCGGAGCCGCCCTCGCAATCGAAATAATCGACGCGGCCATGCACCTTTACTACGATATGGCGACCTTTGACGGGGCAGGGGTTGAGAAAAAAAGCTTGTGAAAAAAGTTTTCAATCAATTTTTATTCGCGTTCGGATTCTTGACTATAATACCCGGGCTTGGCGGGATAAAGGTTTCGAATGAAGATACAGGAAAATCTGTCATTTTTTATCCTGTTGTGGGATTGACAATCGGCTTCTTTCTTTATCTGATCAGCCTGCTGAACGGGCTTACTCCTCTGACCCTCTCGGTAATCATGTGCGTGTTTATTCTTTTTTTTTCTAGAGGCATTCACGCGGACGGCCTTCTTGATACTATCGACGGTTTTTTATCAGGCAGGAAAAAGAAAGAAGAGATCATTTCGGTGATGAGAGATCCCGGGCTCGGCGCTCTCGGTTTTGTCGGCGCGTTTTCCCTGTATGCACTAAAAATAAGCCTTTTTTATGAAATTTTGTTAAAAGGGACAGACATTTTTCCCTTTTACCTTCTCGCGGCCCCGGCGCTGAGCAGGGGAGGGGTTGCTGTGGCGGGATATATCTTCCCCTATGGGGGAGGGGATAAGGGCCTGGGCAAATCCTTTGTATCTTCAATAAGTTTAAAGCAGGCAATGATCTCTTTTCTGTTGATGCTGCTTTCGAGCTTCTCTCGAGATTACCTTTTAAGCCTTTTATCAGCACCGCTTATTTCTATATTCTGGATTGCCTGGGGATTTATCTGCAGGAGAAAAATCGGCGGGATTACGGGTGACACGATTGGGGCCGGGATAGAAATGTCGGAGGTTTTTTACTTAATCCTGGTACTAGTATTGTTTTAGCCTATTATTAGAGAAATATTTTTATGCTGATTAATGTAACTGCAGCTTTTGTCCTGGATTTGATCATTGGTGACCCGGTTTTTCGCTGGCACCCTGTGCGGCTTATTGGATATATGCTTTCTTTTTATGAGAAGCTTTTTTACAGATTTCGCAGAAAGCTGTTTGGAGGGTTTTCCCTTGTGCTTTCCGCCCTTCTCACAGTTTTTTTCGTGACACTCTTTCTGGAATACATCAAAGGGTTTTTTTACCTGCCTGTTTCCATTAATATACTTACGGTAGGGCTCATCTACTTTGTTTTCTGCAACAGGGATATGATAAGAGAGGCAAAGTCGGTCTATTACTGCCTGAAAGAAAATGAGATCGAAAAGGCCCGCGTACGGATCGCGAGAATTGTCGGAAGGGATACAAAACACCTTGATGAAAGGGGGATCATCAGGGCTGCCGTGGAATCAATTGCTGAAAATATTGTTGACGGTTTTACGGCTCCCCTTTTTTACCTCTGTTTAGGGGGTGTACCTTCCGCGTATATATATAAAACCGTGAACACGATTGACTCTCTTTTTGGTTACAGAAACGAGAAGTACGAGCGTTTTGGAAAGATTGGGGCCTGGCTGGACGATCTTTTAAATTACATCCCGGCCCGGCTGAACCTTTTCTTTTTGTTCTGTGCCGCGAAATTCAGAAGGGATGTGTTTATGACAATGAGAGTTCACGGAAAGAGACATCCGAGCCCGAACGCGGGTATTTCTGAGGCCGGGTTTTCGGCTTATCTTGGGGTAGCCCTTGGCGGTCCTTCCGTGTATGGCGGAGTACAAAAGGGGAAGCCCTGGATTGGGGAAAATAAACTGGACCGGGACGAGCTGAAGGATCCGGGTATCATACTTAAAGCGATTGCCCTGTACTGGAGGGTTGTGACTGTTACTCTTGTCGTTTTTTTAGCCGCGCTCTATTTATTGAATCTTCCTGTGGTCTTTCGCTGAGGGATCAGGTATAATTAATCATTGTATATTCAAGCAACTTTGTGTAAACTTAAATATTCATCTGTACCCATAGTGAGACATTTTTTTATTTACCAGTGTGGAGTAGGAAAAGAATGAAATATAGAAAACTTGGAAGAACAGATCTGAAAGTAAGCTGTATAGGGTTCGGCGCTCTTCCGCTTTCGGGATTGAATGAAGAGGAAGCCCGTGCGGTTGTGAACACCGCGCTTGACCGCGGGGTAAACTTTATTGATACAGCACGGGGATACAGGGAGAGTGAAGAATTGCTGGGTAAGGCTGTCGCTGAGAGAAGGGATGAGTTCTACCTCGCGACAAAAACAAAGGCCAGAAGAGAAAAACAGATCATGGAGGAGCTGGAAACGAGCCTTGGCAATTTAAAAACAGAGACCATCGATCTTTATCAGATCCACTATGTAAACACAGACAGCGAGCTGGAAGACATTCTGTCAGATCAGGGTGCCCTTAAGGTTTTGAAAAAGATCAGAGAAAAAGGCATAATAGAGTTTATCGGGATTACCGGGCACAACCCCGCGGTTCTTCTTGATGCGGCGAAAACCGGGGAGTTTGATACGGTGCAGGGGGCGTTCAGTTATATTGAAAAACCGCAGGGTGCAATCGATTTAATTTCGTACTGCAGCAGTAATGATATTGGATTTATTGATCAAAAGCCGCTTGCCGGCGGCGCGCTGATACACGCGGCGTCGGCCTTAAAGTGGATCCTGCAGCACCCTGTTTCAACGGTAATTCCGGGCATGGTCTCAAAAGAGCAGGTTATGGAAAATACGGGGATCGCGGATGGAGAATACACCCTTTCGGAGAGGGAGAAAGAAGAGCTTGATGACGTTGTAAGAGGTCTGGATAAGGATTTCTGCAGGAGATGCTATTACTGTCATCCCGCCTGCCCTGAAAAGATACGTATCGGAGTGATACTGGAATTTGCAGGGAAAGCCAGGTTTCCCGAGAACCATGATGTATTGAGCAGGTGGTACGGGGGGTTTGAGGTAAATGCCCTGAACTGCACCGAATGCGGCCTCTGTTTAGCGGAGTGCCCCTATGAGCTGCCTATCATTGACATGCTTAAAAAAGCTCACGCTATTTTAAAATAGACGCGGGAGATGATTATATGGAGAAGGTGTATTTAATAAACGGACCGAATCTCAATATGCTGGGAAAAAGAGAGCCTGAAATTTACGGAAAAACCACTCTCGGGCAGATCGTTAGAGTTCTCAAAATGCTCTCGCGAAAGAGAGATGTCAGGATAAAGCATTTTCAGTCAAACCATGAAGGAAAAATAATTGATAAAATCCATTCAATTGCGAATAAAGGTTTTAAAGGTCTTATAATAAATCCCGGTGCCTTTACTCACTACAGTTACGCCATCAGGGACGCGATTAAAGCTTCGGGTTTAAAAACAGTGGAAATACACCTGTCCAATATCGATAAGAGGGAAGATTTCAGAAAAATATCGGTAATCAAAGAGGTGTGCATCGCGCAGATAATGGGACTCGGCCCTACCGGATACATAAAAGCACTCGAGGCGCTTCTGGACGCAAAAGATGAAGAATCAGCCGGTAGCAAGTCTGAGTTGTGAACACTGCATTGATTTTCTTGATGTGTTCCGGGTCTCGTCTATCTCCTCGTATAACTTCACAATATTAAAAGAAAAAACCGTTGATCTTTTTTGTATTAGCGAGTTAAAATAGTAGATGGTTAATGTCAGGAGTCTTTTATTTTATTATGTCAAAATTCACCAGAATTTTATCAATTGACGGGGGTGGAATCCGGGGCCTTATTCCGGCAAAGGTGTTAGCTGCTGTAGAACAGAAATTACAGGAAAAAACGGGAAATAAAAATGCTCATATTGCGGATTTTTTTGATCTTATATCAGGGACGAGTACCGGCGGGCTTCTTACCTGCATCTATCTCTGCCCGGGTTTAAACGGCAGCCGCGACAGGCCCCGGTTTTCAGCTGAAGAGGCAGTAAGGCTATACATGGAAAGGGGAGACAGGATATTTGACTTATCACTCTGGCAGAGGATACGCTCTGCAGGCGGGTTGAGGGATGAAAAGTACAGCGCGGACGCGTTTGAAGAAACTCTTGAAGATTATTTTGGTGATTTAAGGTTAAGTGATTTACTGAAACCCTGTCTTATTACTGCCTATGATATTAAGAGGAGATGTACGGTGTTTTTCACACAACATGACGCAAAAAGAATGGAAACGCGCGATTTCTTTCTCAAAGATGTTGCAAGGGCGACATCGGCTGCGCCGACGTATTTTGAAGCCGCAAAAATTAAGTCATTGGCTGATGTTCCCTATCCTCTTATTGACGGCGGAGTTTTTGCAAATAACCCTGCTATCTGCGCGTACATAGAAGTAAGAAGGAAGTTTAAAAAACGGCCTATAATAAAAAAAATTGCAATGCTTTCTCTCGGCACCGGGTTCATAAAGAAACCATACAGTTATAAAAGTGCTAAAAACTGGGGTGCTGTTGAATGGAGCAAGCCCTTAATGGACATTATGATGTCAGGTGTTTCTGAAACTGTCGATTATCAGCTTTATCAACTGTTTGATGTTGCAGGTAAACCAGACCAGTATTTGAGAATTAATTCTGAGCTGATTTTTGCAAACCCGGATATGGACGATGCTTCAGGTGAAAACCTTCATGCCCTTGAACAGGAAGGAACCCGCATTGTGGCAGAGTTCAATGATAGATTAGACCGCTTTCTAAGACTGTTAATATAAAAATCTTCTATTTCCATAAAGTCACTCCTGTACAGGGATGAAAATTTAATGACCCGCCATAAAATGTATGAAAAATATCTGGAAGAGTTCGGACCCGTGTATTCCAGAATAATCAGGTTATATGAAAATGCCGCAGAAAGGATCCTTGGGGCCGAAGAGGGCTCTTTGAAACTGTATGACACTGGCAGAATACTGCAAATTCTGGGTCCAAAACCGCTCACCGGGAGGGAAGAAAATGATAAAAATTGACCGGATAAAACGGAGCTACAAAACCGGGGACACGGTCGTAAAGGCACTCAGGGGTGTAACCCTTACGATTGAGCAGGGAGAGTTCCTATCTATTGCAGGGCCGTCAGGATCCGGAAAAACTACGCTCCTGAACCTGATAGGCTGTATAGACCGGGCAGATTCGGGCGAAATATTCATTAACGGTGAGGCTGTTTCAGCAAAGAACAAAAAAGAACTTGCCCTGTTTCGCAGGCACAAGCTGGGTTTTATCTTTCAGACTTTTAACCTGATACCGGTACTGAACGCTTTTGAGAATGTCTCGTTTCCTCTCTCGCTTCTAAGTTTTAATGAGAAAGAGATAAGAGAGAGGAGTATGGCCATGCTGGCGGAGGTCGGGTTGGAAGGAAGGGTGGACAGTCGTCCTGCAAAGCTTTCCGGTGGTCAACAGCAGAGGGTGGCGATAGCCAGGGCCCTTGTTAAAGAACCTCAGATTGTCCTGGCCGATGAACCCACTGCGAATCTGGATTCTAAAACAGGTAAAGCTATTTTAAAGCTCATGGAAGATATGAATGCAAGGTATAATACGACATTCATCTTCTCAACCCATGATCCAATGGTGATGGATTATGCTCACAGGCTTGTACAGCTCCACGATGGTAAGATCATCAAGGATGAGAGGAGAAAAAAATGAAGTTCTTATTAGGTCTGGCCTTGAAAAACCTGTCCAGGTATAAAAAAAGGACTATCATAACAGCCGCAGCTATCGCAGTTGGCCTGGGGATCTACATATTCATTGACGCATGGCTCCTTGGAGCAGAGATGGAGTCCGAGCGAAATCTTATCTGGTACGAATCAAGCTCGGCCCGGGTATTGAATGAGTCATACTGGGAGGAAAAAGACCAGCTGCCATTGAAATATGTTATCGAAAATCCGGAAGAAGTGACTGTTAGGCTGCAGGAGCTGAAGATACCGGCTGCTCCCCGAACAGTATTCGGAGGAGAATTGATAGTAAGGGAAGATCCTTTTGAGCAGGACGGTTCCATGCAGGTTAAGATCTTTAGCATTGATCCTGAACAGGACAACACGGTTTTCCGGTTCAGGGAAACAATAGTAAAGGGCCGCTACCTTAAGCCAGGGGAGGAAGGCATTCTTATAGGATCCTGGCTGGCCGAAGACCTTGGAGCTGAGGTGGGTTATCCTCTAACTATTGTTACCAGAACCAGGCATGGCTACTACCAGATAATCGATGTGGAGATTGTTGGAATCATCAACTGCCCCAATCCGTCAATCAACAGGGGGGCCATATTCCTTCCACTGGATACTGCTGATACTTACCTTGAAATGCAGGGGGCTGTAACGGAGATCAATCTCAAATTTCCCGAGCGATCGGATGCAGAGATGCTGGCCGCAAGCATAGAGGAAAAGCTCATTGAAGATTTTAAGGGCATTGAGATCTTAAGCTGGAAAATACTGGCCAGAGACTATGTTGCCTTTGCAGCCATGAAACAATCCGGGACCCGAATGATCCTCTTTCTGGTATTCATCATCGCTGCTGTAGGCGTATCCAATACCATGCTGATGGCTATTTACGAAAGGTTCAGGGAGCTGGGAATGATGCGGGCTCTGGGGATGAAGGATTCGCAGGTCAGGCTTACCTTCCTGTTCGAGGCAGGGGGAATCGGGTTCATAGGATCTGTTTTCGGGGTTATGCTGGGCTGCATCTTGTGTTTATGGATAGTCAACCGGGGAGTTGACTATTCCGCAATGATCAGGGATATGGATATAGGTTACCGCGTTACAGGCATCATGCGGGGTGCCTGGCATCCGAAAGCTCTTGTCATCGCCTTTTTTTTAGGGATCATTCTCTCTGTGGTCACTGCCTTTTTCCCTACCCGAAGGGCCCTTAAAATGACCATTACCGACTGTCTGAGGTTTCAGTAAAGGAGGAGTAGATGAAACTTTCAAAAATAGCTCTCCGCAATATAACGCGAAACAAAAGACGAAGCCTTCTTTCGATAGTTGCTATTGCAGTTGCGGCCATGAGCATTGCCTTTCTTTTCTCATTTCTGGAGGGATACAAGAATGACCTTGCCGACAACCTTCATACCTATTATTCAGGAGAGATAAGAGTTCGACACAAAGACTATGGGAAAAATGAATATTTGAATCCCCTTCATCTGCGCATTGAATCTTTTAGGGGAGTTATAGAAGAGATCGAGAAAAATGACGCCGTTGAAGCAGTATCACCAAGAATAAGCTTTCCGACAGGAATCTACCGTAAGGAAGATACTTACAAGGCCATTGGAATGGGGGTCGATTTTCAGTATGAGAAAGCCTACCAGAACCTTGAGGACCGTATCATAGAAGGCGTTCTGCCGGAGATGGGTAAAAATCAAGCTCTCATCGGGGTTGAACTGGCCAGGGATATAGGGGTTAAAACCGGTGATAAGATAACGATGATATCCACCACAATGAGGCGGGGCTCAAATGCCATCACCTTCCGTATAACAGGGATTGTAAGCTTCCCGGTACAGGCCTTCAATAAAAGTTATCTTTTAGTTCCGCTGGATAGAGCACAGAAACTCCTCCGCATGAACGATTCTGTTACCGAAATTATCATGAAACTCAAGAAAGGATCATCCGGCAGCGAAATAGCCGGACAGCTTGTAGCAGCCTTCCGGGCAGCAGGCAGAGAAGAGCTGGAAACCCTGTCATGGGAGGAAATTGGTACGTCCTACTCTTTTATAGAGATGGCATCTGTAACTTATAATTTTATGGCTCTATTTTTCTTCATACTGGCCAGCTCTGTTATTATTAACACGACAATGATGGTAATCTATGAGAGGACGAGGGAGATAGGCACCATTGGAGCCATGGGTATGATCCGTGGAGAAATTGTCCGTCTCTTTTTTATCGAAGCCCTGTTTTTAAGCTTCATTGGCTCCCTGATAGGTGTACTTATCGGGATCGGAATAACCATACCCCTCTCTATTGTGGGAATAAACTTTGGCTCTGCGATGGAAGGCGTCAGCATAGAGATATCCGAAAAGATCTATCCTTCTCTGAGCCTCAGATCCACTATATTTGTATTTTTTTATTCTGTAATGGTGGCGTCTTTGGCATCCCTTATACCATCAAGCAAAGCGGCAAGGGTGGAGCCTGCGGAAGCATTAAGAAACATGTAGCTTACGCATTCTGATTCCATCATCTTCCGGCGGCAGGGGCGGAGCCTGCGGAAGCATTAAGAAACATGTATCAACAGGAGGGTTTTATTATGAAAAGAACGGTTATGGCCTTATTGGTAACCCTTATGGTACCCGCATCTCTCTGGGCGATTTCTGCAGAAGATATAATAAAAAAGTTAGAGAAGAACACGGTCACCAAAACGGCACGGATCGATGGCGTAATGATTATTAATGACCGTTTCGGTATAAAGAGGAGTACCTTCATCTCCTATGCCAGGGGCGCAGATACTATGCTCATTGAGTTTACAAGTGTAGAGGAGGAGGGGATGAAGATTCTCCGAACCAGGGATGAGATTTACCTCTTCTATCCCGACGCAGAGGAGCTTATCCGCATGCAGGGAGCAGCTCTCAAGGAATCGGTTATGGGCTCTGACATGTCATATGAAGACATGACCGGGGGCAGGACTTTGCTTCAATCTTACAAAGTAAAACTTGAAGGCACAGAGGAGATAGACGGAGCACCATGCTACAAAGTGAGCATGGAGGCTAAGAAGAAGGGCGTTCCCTATTACAAACAGATAATGTGGATCGATAAAGAACTCTTTATCTACCGGAAGATCCACAAGTTTTCCAGATCGGGAAAACTTCTCAAGGAAATAATTTGCGATGACGTCCGGCAGGTTTCGGGAAAGAATATTGCCTTTCATATGGTACTGAAGGATACCATGAAACGTAACTCCAGTACCGAATTTGTTATAAACGATATCCAAATCAATATTCCGCTCAAGGCAAGCATATTTTCTCTGGAAGAACTGACATGGTAATAAAGAACTTAAACAGATTTATCCTGATGCTTTTCATTGCTTTGATAGGAATACTGCCCGCTCACGCAGAGATGCTGCCTTCAGTGAAACTGACCCTGATGAATTCCCTGGCCAGGATAGATGAGGATTCTTTAACTTTCTCCAGTCTGGGAAAGGGCAGATTTACATTGCAGTCAGTGAAGAACAGGAACGTCAGGGCCCAGCTCACCCTGGATACTACCATAGCAGATACGGTTATGATTGATATATCACGGGCATTTATCAAGGTGCGCTTTCCCGGATTCCGGACCACAATCGGTAAGGCAAAGGTGTCGTGGGGTGAAGGTTTTTTCTATAATGCGGGGGATGTGATTTTCGGCGATACTCCTCTAACAGCGGATATGACAGCCGAAGAGCTGCGTGATGAAGCGGTATGGCTGACATCTGCCTATATTCCCCTGAGTACTTATTCATTTATTGAACCCATTATCCTTGTACCGGGGCTCAACCTTTCTGAATTGATGCTTGATCCGGAAGCTTCAACTCCGTCAACCACAGATCCTTCAGCCGGAGGGAGGTTTGTTGCCAGGCCGGGAGGCATTAAAGTTGAAGGAGGCTATTTATACAGAGGAGCGGAACAATCGCACAACCCCTATCTCAGTTTTCAGGGCAACCTGTTTCTGGACTGGCATCTTTCAAGTTCTATTTCCATTCCCCATTATTCCCCTATGATTTCTGATCTGGAGGAGAGCTTTAAAATCAGCTGGGGGCTTTTCCACCTGCAGAGTTTGGCGAGCGGTATGTCTCTTTCATTCAGGCTGGAAGGGCTTGTCAAGCCTTGTGCATCCTGGATAGAGAAGGAAGGTGACTCCAGTGAGTACAGTTTTATGCTCTATCCTGAAATCTCCCTGTCAGTAAACGAGTCACTCACCTATTTGCTGCGAAGCGTAGTTTCACCTATTGACCTTTCGGCGCTTATTACCGCCGGGATGTACTGGAATATTTACGAAGGATTCAAGATTCTCAGTTTTTTATCGGTCCAGGCGGGAGAAACAACGGATATCTATGGCTGGAATAAGCCCGGGGGCATCACCTTTTCTTGCGGTTTCCAGTTTATATACTGAAGCCCTGGTTTCATTACAATCATTTCATATCACGCAATTTACTGTACCCGTAATAGATCATCAGCATGTCCAGAAGAACAAGAGAAGTGTAATTTTCGGCCACGGGCCAGATCCGGGAGACAATGGTAGGATCCCTTCTGGTAATGGCCTCCAGTTCTCTGTTCTCCAATGTGTATTTATCAATAGTATGCTGTTTCCTGTCTATGGTCGGTGTGGGTTTGATCGCCAGCCGGACAACAAGAGGCTGACCTGTCGATACACCTCCCGTGATACCTCCGGCGTTATTTGAATCGAAGATAACCCTGCCGTTTTCTGCACTCATCTCATCATTGCATTCAGAACCGGTCATGTCCTTCACTTTGAAGCCGGCTCCCACTTCCACACCTTTTACGGCTCCTATCCCGAGCATTCGTCCAAGTTCCCCATCCAGCTTGTTAAAAACAGGCTCACCCAGACCTGCCGGAAGACCGGCCGCAATCACTTCTATGATACCGCCTGAGGAATCCCCCTGAGCGGAAACCCTGTTGCAGGCTTTCACCATGGCATCCGCCTCTTCTATGTTCGGGCAGTTTATAACAGGATGCACACCGTATTTCTCAAGAATTATCTCACGCTTCATTTCAGGGGCCCCGGCCCTGATATCATCTATGGTCTTCTCGATCTCAGCGAAGATCTTCATTTTTTCCAGGTATCGCATGTCCATGGTGACCATGCCCTGTTCATAAACGGTCTGATAGAAAGGATCGTAGTCTCTGCGCATCTGTTTATAGGAATCTGTATATTTTTTAATGGCTGCCAGGTTTTTTTCTGAGCACCGAACCCCGGCAGCTTCCCTGACAAAAGAAAAGACATCGATCCCGCATTTTTTCAGGATCTTCTTTGCCACATAACCGGCCCCGACAATAGTAGCTGTATACCGGCCGCTGAAAAAACCGGCGCCAATTGCATCATCATCAGGCCCGTACTTTTTAAAAGTAGCGTAGGAGGCATGACCCGGACGGGGAGTACGGTTCGTGTCCTGGTACTGTTTTATATGGATAAAATGCCTGTCCAGGTTTGGGATAAGAATGGTCAAAGGGGTTCCGTTCGTGTGGTTTTTGTTCCCGGCATCCTGTATTGTATCTTCGACATTCAGACCGCTGTATATCACCGGCAGGTCCGGTTCTTTTCTTGGGGAGGAGAGTTCATCAGCCCCGGGTTTTCTTAATAAGAGGTCAGCATAGATCTCTTTTTCCGTTAAGGAAATCCCGGGCGGGATACCCTGCAGAATAATGGATAATCCTTCCTGATAGGATCCACCTGCCACTGTTACTTGAAACAACCGGCCTAAATGACAGCCAATCATGATGCCCTCCCTTAAAATCAGTATTCAAATTTTTTTATATTACCCTGACACTGTCTGATAAGATCAAAGAAATCAGGGAAAGTCACCTCGGTGGATTCTGCCGTATCAATTACAGTTTCTCCGTCAATCTGCAGTCCGGCTACAGTCAGGGCCATAACCACCCTGTGATCTGAAAATCCCGATACCGGGGCAGCCTTCAGCCGGCTTTTTTTGATTACCAGACCGTCCTCTTTCTCTGTGATATCCGCACCCATTTTGAAGAGCTCGCGAAACATGACATTGATCCTGTCCGTCTCTTTCAGCCTGGCCTGGGGAACATTACATAATTCTGTTACTCCTTCTGCCAGACAGCCGGCAACAGCCATGATGGGCAGGGCATCAGGAATATCGTTCATATCGATTTTCCGGCCTTTTAATTTTCCGCCCTTCACTGTAATACTGTCCTGATCTATCCTTACTTCAGCTCCCATATCTTTCAATATTTCAATAACTCTTTTATCACCCTGGGGATCGGTCATGGACAGGTTTTTCAGACGGACCCCTTCCTCTGACAGGGCGCCCAGAACAAGGAAAAAGGAAGCAGAGGAAAAATCACCGGGTATAGTCTTTTCAAAAGGATGATAGGACTGATTTCCCGGCATTAGGAATCGCTTATATCCTTCTCTCTCATACCGGACGCCCTGCTCATCCAGCCAGGACAGGGTTATATCCACATAGGGAGCCTCATTCAATTCTGTCACAATGATTTCCGTATCCTTATCAAAAAGGGGGGCATTGATCAGCAGAGAGGACAGGTATTGTGAAGTCACTGCCTTTAGCTCCGTTTTTCCTCCCCGGGCCCTGCCTTTAACGATCAGAGGAGCTTTCCCGTTCCCTCTTGTGGAAATTGCCCGGGCACCCAGATTGTTTAAAGCAGTCAGAAGCGGCTCCATGGGCCTGCTTCTGATCTGTTCATCGCCGGTAAACAGGGAATAGCCTTCATTCAGGGCGGCTGTGGAAACACCCAGCCTGAGGGTCGTACCGGAGTTGCCTACATCGATCACATCCTCCGGAGTAGAGGGCTTTCCTCCGAATCCGGTTACTTCGAGCTGGTTATTTACTTTTACTATCTCTGCCCCAAAGGCCCGGCATACACAGATGGCTGCCTCTGTATCCTGGGATAAAAGAGGGGCCCGGATAACGGAATGACCATCAGCCAGGCTGGCTATATATACGGAACGGATGGTATGCGATTTTGATCCCGGTATGGTCACCGTTCCCTCCATGCTGGATTTTGTTACTATAAATTTCATTAAAGGGCTCGAGTATCTTTTTAATAACCGGACAGCACCTTCCCGATGCAATCCACCACTGTTTTTTTTTCGATCTCTGTTTCTGATACAGCGTAACCGATTTTTTTTAATACGATATAATGAATTTTACCCCTTCTCTTTTTCTTGTCGCTTCCTATCTGGCTGTAAATGGCCTTTGCCGTTAACCCTCTCACAGATGGTATTTCGAATATGTCAATGAGCCCTGTTACGGCCCGTTTTTCTTCAGCATCTATAAAACCGCATGTCGAAGAAAGCTCCACGGCCATTTTCATTCCAAGCATTACTGCTTCCCCGTGCAGAAACTTTCTGTAGCGGGTCAGCTTTTCAACAGCATGTCCGAAGGTGTGTCCGAAGTTTAAGATCATCCTGAGGTCGTTTTCTCTTTCGTCAGCCCGTACAATTTCTCCTTTTATTCTGACGGATTTATGTATCATTTCGTGTAAAAATTCCGTGTCATTCAGGACGAGTTCTTTTAAATCTTTTGCCGTGATTGTTTTGCTGTTCCGGAAATAACCACTAAAAAATTTTGTTGTCTTTTCAAAGAGGTCTTTGTTGAATATTAACCCGTACTTTATGATCTCGGCAAGACCGCATGTAATTTCCCGCCCGTTCAGGGTCTTAAGTGTATCAGTGTCACTCAAAACAAAAAGGGGATTGTAAAAGCTGCCGATCAGGTTTTTTCCCTCTTTCATATTAATTCCAACCTTTCCTCCTATGGATGAATCCACCTGCGCCAGAAGGGTTGTGGGGACCTGTATGAAGCGGCAGCCTCTCATGTAGATCGACGCGGCGAATCCGGAAAAATCTCCAATGACCCCGCCTCCGAGGCCAATGATCACAGAATCTCTTGTGAGGCCCTGTTTTACCATTATGCGGAGCATTTTATAGAGGTTCCTGCAGCTCTTCAGGCCTTCTCCGGGCCTGAAGATCGAAGATTTAACCTTAAATCCGCTTTTTTTAAGACTGCCTGCGACGCCTTTCAAATAGCAGCGTGAAACATTCCTGTCTGTCACGATAAATATTAATGAGCCTTCCGGGTCTATTTCATAAGAGGTCTTTTTAAGCAGTTCAGGTAAATCTTGTAATATTCCTCTTCCTGTGTAAACGTTGTATGTATCCCGGGTTTTTATTTTTATGGTATCCATAATGCGCTTTGCTGTCTTTTCAGGGGGATTACTATTGCTGTTAATAATGACGATATCTGCCTGATTATAATACTTTTCCCGATGTTTTAAAAGATTTTCCGCTCACTTTTTTATACCAATCTCTGCTTTCAATTTTTGTTAGAATTTTTTAAATAACCCGCGGTATGCGCGATGATCCGCTCCCGTATGGAAAAGATCTCTTCTTTTTTATCGGGAAACCAGATTGCGAGAGAGTAGAGGCCCTGAATGATAAGCATTTCAAAACCATTAATTACCGCGGCCCCGTCTGCTTCCGCCATTTTTAAAAGCCGCGTCTTCGGCGGATTGTAAATGAGGTCATATATTGTGTGGGTGTGATTGAAGGATAGATTTTCATGCAGGGGGCTCTCCTCTGTATTGGGAAACATTCCTACAGGGGTTGTGTTTACAATTAAAGCGGTATCGTCAAGCACCGGCCGGGAGGTTTCCTGACCATTTCCAATGTATGAAATTTTATCGAATTTCAGGCTTTCCTTTGACCAGGCAATAAAATCAGAGGCGTTTTTTTCAGTCCTGTTGACAATGTATATTCTTTTAACATTCTCTTTTACCAGGGCGTACAGGACACTTCTTGCTGCTCCGCCGCATCCGATTATACATGCTGAAGTATCTCTGATTTCTATGTTTCTCTTCTTCAACGGCTCAATAAAACCGGCGCAATCCGTGTTGTATCCCCGGATAAAACCGTCACTGTTTAAGATACAGTTTACCGCTCCGATCGCCTTCGCGTCATCCTGAATGGATGAAAGGAGGCTCATTACAGGCCGCTTGTAGGGTATTGTTACATTGACCCCCCGGAATTTCAAAACCTTTAGAGAATTTACAGCATCTTTTAAATGCTCCTTTTCAATATCAAAGGCCAAATACAGAAAGTTCAGATTCAGGCCTTTTAACGCGAAGTTCATAAAGTAAGGGGATAATGAATGCTCAACCGGGTGGCCGAAAAGCCCGATTACTCCTGTGCCGGTATTAATCATCATACTGTATCCGAACGTTTCCTGATAATATTCACCGTGTATACTATGATAAATGTTAGGAGGATTGCGACAGCAAGAATAATACCTGTTGTGCCAAGCACTGTTAGAAGTGTAACGACAACACCTGCTATTAAAACCCCGAGCGATATAAACAGGAAGGATTTTACTACATTCAGTCCCATAACCACCGCGACAAGGGACCCTGTCCAGGCCCCTGTTACAGGGAGGGGAATCGCGACAAAAAGCATAAGGCCGAACTCTTCATACTTTTCGATAAGCTTTTTATTTTTCTCCGCCTTTGCTGTGAGAAAACCGAAGAATCGACTGAATACAGGCAGCTTTTCAAGGAGCCTTTTTACAGGATTCAACAGTAGAAGCACGGGAAAAACAGGAATAAGATTAAAAAGAACCGCATAGAGATACACTAAAAAGAGGTTCTGTTTTAGTACTCCAATTCCAACAGGGATCCCCCCTCTCAGCTCAAAAATAGGCACCATTGAGATGAGGCCCGTCACCAGCAGGGGGGATATCCCCTTTTCTTTTAGGATGTGTGCTGCGTCCGCAGCTTTCTCGTCCGCTCCGGCGGGTAAAGCCGATGAAAATAGAAGAATTGATAGAAAATAAAGAAGTATAATGCGCTTTTTGAAGAGGGATGGAAGTTTCATGTTTGCTGTTTCATATCGAGTAACTGTATGAGCTGCTGGGCTGTAATATAGTTTTTCTCAATGAGTATTTTAGCCAGTGACACTTTCTCCCCTTTATTTTTTCTGGTCTCCAATTCTTTTACGGACTCGTCAAGCTGCTCCTTTGTAATGTGAGCGTCAAATATCATTTCTTCCGAGAATACCGGCTTTTTCTGTTCTTTCTGGCCGTTTATTTTTCTTATTTCATTCCTGTACCGGGTAATGTCATTTTCAAGTTTGGTCGCGTACTTTGTGGTTTTTTCAAGACGTTCGGCGAGGATCCTTATCAGTTCAATGCCGACTTTTGGATTTTTAAGAATTGCATCATTAAAAGTCTCCCCGGTAATAATCATAAACTCCGAGTTTTCAACAGCTTTTATTGAAGCCGTACGCTTCACCCCCAGGAAGTACGACATTTCTCCGATTATGGTGTTTGGAGTATTGATAAGCCCTATTATCTGGTTATCTACAATGACGGTAATGGCCCCCTTTTTTAATATAAATATATCGGACCCTTTGTCTCCCTGGTTGAAAATCATTGATCCTGCCTTAAAAAAACTGTATTTAACTGAATCATCATTTTTCAATGTAACCTGTGCCATAGTTTATATGCCTTCCTTATCTTTGTGATTTTTTTCTTATTACTATTATATTATACTTATAAAAGTTTTTCATGTACTTTTTGTATTTTTTTCATCAGAGGGATAGATGAAGAGTATTATTGATGAAATATACAGTCATATCCTCGATAAAAAGAAGGAGTTTACAAACCAGGAATTACTCAGGGAGTTTTTTAAGATTGAATCAGATAATGACGATATGGCAGGGAAAATAGTTGAGCCGCTTTTAAAGCTGGACGCGCGGTTTAAACAGCTCGAAGACAGTAAATGGACCGCTGTAAAAAAAGTAACTGTGGAACAGCTGCCTATTTCAGAGGCTTCATTTATTCTTTTTTATATCGATGACATTGAAAGGCCGGGTGACCGTAAGCTCTATAAGGCAGACGATATATTTTTAGTTCTTAAAAGTTATTCTTCCTTCTTCCTCTATGAAGGGGGGATTATTAATGAAGATATTCAGATCAGGGATGTATTGAAAAGGGCGGGCCGGTACATCTTCCTCCCCTACGATTTGAGGAGCCTGGGACGGCTTAAAAAAATATACAGGGTAATATCTCCTCTTCAACCTGAGATAATCACGCTTTCAATAAAGTCGCTGGTATCGGTCCTGTTTCCGGGCAAACAGCTTAAAACATGGGATGATATTGTAAAAGAGTTCGGGATTATGAACTTTCATTCTGAAAACCCCTCTTCCAGGGTGAAAACCCTCAGGCATATCTTTGATTACATTTTGAATATAGTCGGTGAAAAAGGTATCACAAAAGTTGAGGAGCTCATCGAGTTTTCTATAAAGGGCAGAAAGAAAGTGGATTTTTCCAGGTATAATTTTAACAGAGAGTATCTAAAATCCATACCCCGGATGCCCGGAGTTTATCTTTTTTTTAACAGTGACGGGAGGGTTATCTACGTTGGTAAGACGAATAACCTTCAAATCAGGATAAATTCTTACTTCTGGAATACAGGAGAAAGTGTTGAAAAGATACAGGGCATACTGGACCGGCTGTCCGGTATAAAATATAAAGTGCTTGGATCCGATCTTGAGGCGCTTGTACAGGAATACAGATTAATTGATGCCCATAAGCCCCGGTTTAATAAACAGATGAATATTCCGGAACGGCTCCTGGATATTTCCGACAAAATTTTAATTCTCCCGTCAGGTATGGAAGGGATGCTCAAGTTATACTTCCTTTCAAACAGGATTCCTCTACTGGATCATGATTTTGATTGTTCCAATACCGGCACAGAAGTTAATGATATACTCAAGAAAATTCAAAAACCGGCGGAAAATGTTTTTGATCCTCTCAAGGTTATCGCGCTGTTCTATATGAGGAGATACGAGGAGAGCCTGAATACAATTGACATCGACAGATACGGTTCGGCCGATAAGATTGTGAAAGCCCTGCAGCTTCATTGTAAAAACCTTAATGAAATTAGCAGAAGCAGAACACTGTATATATGAGCTTTTCGATTTTGCTTCAGGGGAAAGGGGGGGATATTACAGAGCCGGATGGGATACACTTTTTCTGAAAGGATCAATTATGGAGCTGGCCGAAATTGGAGATCTCATAACGAGGAATCCCGGGGAGATCCTGAACGTACTTGATAAAAAAGAAGAGCAGCACATAATCAAAGCCCTCTGGAACTTTGCCGGGGATGAAGGGGAGTCAAAATCTGTACGTAAAGCGGCTAAAAAGACCCTGTATATTATTAAATCACGGGGGATTGATGTTGACAGGTACAAACCTGAGCAGGAAAGCGTGAAAAGGTCCGGGAAACCGGAAAAAGCCATTCACTCTGCCATGCTTTCGATTCCGGATTCAACGGGAAACAATTTGCTGGTGTTTATATTGGCCAATATGCAAACTCTGGGGTTTGATTTTTTAAGATTAGTTATCAGCCAGGAACACGGTATTCAGAAATACTCCTCGGATCATGCAGGTAAAAAAGTTTTGGAAACATTTAAGGCTCAAAACACTGAATTTTTTCCCGTGGCTCCGGATTATGGGCTCATAAGGCTGAACAGGGCTCTGAAGAAAACAGAGACAAAGAAGATATCTGGCCTGAGTGCTCTTCCTGACATTCTTGTTTTGAAGGACGAAAGAGAAGCCCGTCATCCGGTGCTGGATCTTGTGCCTGTAAAAATATCGCACATAATTAATCCTGAGGAAGAAAATAATATATTTAAGATGAGGGAAGTCGGCGGTTTGTCCCTCTTCGGGGAAGAGGTGGAGGGTTTTAAAAGGGAAATTGAAACAGCCAGGAACAGTAAGCTTATATTAATGGGCAGAACCCCTGAAGAGAGGGCGGGGGATATTATCAGCAGGATCTATTCCTCCTACTTTACCCCTGCCAGAAGAGCCTTCTACAGTGAAATGCTCCTTGACATCTCGCTTTACTTTTTTCACAGGAAAAGTGCTGACTATTCAAGGATACTTATTGACTGGTCAAACCGGCTCCTTAATGTAAATCAGAGCGCTAAAGAGCATCCTTTTTTAAATTACCTTGTATATAAGGAATTCCTCTATAAGTAGCAGGGTTTGTGCCGGGAGATACTGAGAAGGTTATTGAAAACGTAAAACTAAACAGGAAATAGACGATGAAGTTCCTTGAAAACGTAAAACTAAACAGGAAATAGGCGATGAAGTTCCTTGAAATCGGAAAACTTAAGAGTGATTTTTTAGAAGAGCTTTTAGGAGCGATCGAGATAGATGATGAAAGGGTGGTGGTGGGTCCCGGTATTGGAGAGGACGCGGCGGTCCTTGATGTCGGGGGAAATTATCTTATTGTAAAGAGTGATCCGATTACATTTGTGTCAGATAGAATAGGGTGGTATGTTGTAAATGTTAATGCGAATGATATCGCGGCAATGGGGGGCAGACCGTGCTGGTTTCTGGTTACTATGCTTCTGCCGGAAGGGCATACTACAAACCGGTTTATTGAAAATATAATGAAGGATCTGAGAAAATCCTGTGATGAGCTGAGTATAGCGCTAATCGGAGGGCATACGGAGATTACCCACGGTTTGAAGAACCCGATACTGTCCGGAACCATGCTTGGAGAAGTGAAAAAAGGTGAGCTGATAAAAAATGGGGATATAGGGGAAGGAGATCTCCTCTACATGACAAAAGGTGTTGCTATCGAAGCGACATCGATCATTGCCAGGGAGAAAAAGGATGAAATTATCAGGAATTTCGGCGAGAAGTTTTACCGGAGATGCCTTTCCTATCTTGATGATCCCGGTATAAGTGTTGTTGGTGACGCCCGGACCGCGCGGCTTTCTGCGAAAGTATCCGGGATGCACGATCCAACAGAAGGCGGAATATTAGCTGGGGCCTATGAAATGGCCCGCGGCTCAGGGGTCGGACTTAAAATTAATATTGAAAGGATCCCTGTTTATGAGGAAACAAAAAAACTCTGTGAGCTCTTTAAAATATCTCCATTCAGCTCCATAGCTTCGGGGTCCCTCCTTATCGCTGTACCGAAGAATGAAAGTGTACTGCTGGAAAAATCATTCATAGAAAAGGCGGGCAGTATACCCTATCTCAGTAAGATAGGCGAGTTCACCCGGCGGGGTGATGCTGTTTATGCTGTGGAGCAGCAGAAGCTCAGGGAGATCCATCCGACCGGGAAGGACGAGGTTACCAGGCTGCTGTGAAATGAACAATATTATTTTTCTTTTATATTGCCAATAAATACCCGTTTTCTTTCAGCCACTGCCTGTTTGACCTGTAATCCGGCAGCAGCAGCTCCACTTTTTTCCAAAATTTCGCTGAATGGTTCTGCTCCTTTATGTGTACCAGCTCGTGGACGACCACATAATCCACCACATGTGGAGCTGCCAGTATCAATCGCCAGCTAAAATGCAGGTTCCCCCTGCTGCTGCAGGACCCCCAGCGTTTCTGAGCATTCGTTATCGTAAAATTTTTAAAATGAATATCTGAAAAAGATGAATACCGGTGGAGCCTTTCTCTGATCTTTTTATAGGCCTGTTCTTTGTACCAGTCAACGAACAGCTGCCGGGCACGGTGAAGATGTGCTCTCGAAAGCCTGAACTCTCTGTCAAAGGAAAGAGGGTTTCTGTTATCATCAACTATTGAAAGCAGATAAGTATTTCCTAAAAATAAAAATTTTTCTCCATCAACAAACTGTTTAGGGGCCAGATTCCGCAATCTTTCTCGAGCAACCCTCTGTTTTTCCTGCACCCAGTGATGTTTTCTTTCAACGAAACTCTTGATTTCCTTTACGGTCATTTTTACAGGGGCGCGAATTATCAGACGGGCATCGCAGGTAACTTCAAGCGCCAGCGTTTTTCTCCTCGAACGAATTATTCTGTCTGTTTTATTGTTCTGCATGATCGTTGTGGGTTTTTTGTGAAATATTTATGGTTTTATCAAAAAGTTTATCTGCCTATTTCTTTAACGGCAAATAAATAGTAAATTTACTTCCCTCATTGAGTATTGAATCAATCTCGATTCGGCCCCCGTGTTCTTTAATTATCTTTTGTGTGACCGAAAGCCCTAGACCGGTACCTTTTGACCCTTTTTTGCTAAAAAAAGGGTGGAAAATTGATTTGAGTGTTTCTTCATCCATTCCGCTTCCCTGATCTTCAACCTCAATTAAAATATAATTTGAATCAGAAGTTTTAGTGTACAGAGTTACAGAAGCACCTTCCTTTTCGCACGCATCAATTGCATTTGAAACGAGGTTCAATACACACCGGTAAATACCTTTTGGATCTATTTCAATTTCTTGAATGTTATCATCTAATTTAAAATCTAATTGAATTTTCCGCTCCCTCGCTTTAACCTGCATTAATTCAATTACAGAATAAATTAATTCATTAAGATTGGTGAGTTTATACTCGGGCTTTCTATCTTTGGAATAGGTCAGCATATCCTGGACTAAATCTTTCAGACGTTTTGTATTGCGGCCGAGCATTTCAAATCCGCGTTTGGGTATTTTTCCATATTTTTCCTCGATTTCACACTCTAAGATATAGATCCCGCCCTCAAGTCCATTAAGCATATTTTTTACACAATGTGCAACACCGGTGACTGCCTGGCCAATTGCTGCGAGCCTCTCAGCCTTTAATGCTGCTTCTGTCAGCCGGACATTATGTATTGCAACTGCAATTTGGCTTGATACTGCTTCTCCGAGAATTAGATCTTCTTCATTAAAATCCTCATCATTATTTTTGTTAACAATTTCAAGTGCTCCAATGCAATCCTTCTCAACTATTAATGGAAGACAGAGGATATTGTGTGTAGAAAATTTACTTACTGCATCGGCGCGTTTTGAAAATCTGGCATCCTTTACAACATCATTTACAATTATAGATCTTCTGCTCTGAATAGAGTTCCCCACAACACCCTCTCCCTCAGCAAGCCGGAACTGGGTAAGCTTTGATGATTTCGATCCCGTAACAGAGTGAAAAACTAGCTCATGGTTTTCATGATCGCATAAAATGATGGAACAGCCATCAGAATTTAACATCTCGGTTGTTACCCGCACTATTAAAAGAAACAGTTTATCAAGGTTCCGCATAAAATGGATAAGCCTGCAGGTGTCAATTAGACCGTGGAGTTTGTCGGTTAATTCTTTTGACATATGATCTTTTTCCCGCCTGCCGAAATTTGTATCAAAGTTTTCAGGGAACTGTACAACAAGAAGATTTCCACAAATGCATGCTATTTCCGTATTATTTCTATATTTGTTTAAATCATATTTTCTGTTGCATACGGAGCATTCAACTTTTCCCGGCTCAGATATACTCTGGCGATATGAAAGCAATGGGAGAATAGTCAGTTTTTCATCGCACACGCATACGATATTATAGGTGTCGTTGTTTTTTTCGATATTATATCTTTTTTTACATTTCGGGCATTCTATAAACATCTTACCACCGTATATTTTAATTTATAGTCAAAAAAAACATCTCGCCCTGATTGACTAATTTACTAGCCTGTTGATTAGAGTATTAATATTTTTTATAAATTCTCTTTAACAACTTTTAATAGCTCTTCAGGTGATATCGGTTTTTCTACATAGCCATTTGGTCCTTCTCCGTAGAATTTCTTCATATCTTCAGCATTAAACCCGATACCAACCTTTTCGCGAATTCCGGTAAGCATAACGATTGAAATATTCTTGGTAGATTCTTCCTTGCGCAGCTTATTAAATACTTCAAATCCATCCATTTTAGGCATCTGTACATCAAGTACAATGAGATCTGGTATTTCCTGTTTCGCTTTTTCAAAGCCTTCAAGCCCATCACTAGCGGAAAGAACTGTAAATCCTTCTTTTTTAAGAATTGTTTCAACAAATGTGATACTGTCGGGCTCATCATCAACAACAAGTATTTTTGTGTTTGCCATATTTTTTCCCTTTCACTGTTTTTTTGTATATGTATTTTTTTCAGTGCCAATGAGATGTCTTATCCCATTATCTATCATGGTTTTATAAATTGGAGTAATTGCTTCAACTGTTATTTATGGTGGCTCATAATTTCCTTGACAGCTAATTTATTAGGATCAAGATTTTTAATAAACAAAGTTCCCCATGTTAGTTGATGATCCAAAAAAATTACCTGCAAAAACAATTGCCCAATTTCTTGCTAATTTACTAAACGTTATCTTCTTATTCATATACGCCATCATAATCATATTATTACCGGTAAAAAGTTCTGCCCCTGCAACTATTACCAGTAGGAGTCCTAATCAGAATACAATTCCTCCTAAAAGTCTGGTTAAACCATAACTCGTTACTTGATTTTATCAATTGATAAATTATCTTTCACCATTCTTATAAGTTCGCGTGGCACAAAGGGTTTTTCAAGATAGCCATCAGGTTTTTTTCCATAAAGTTTTTCCATAGCTTTTAAATTAAATTCAATACCAATTTTTTCATGAATTCCAGAGAGCATAATGACCGGTATCCCTTTTGTTGAATTATCTTTGCATAAGTTTTCAAATACTTCAAATCCATCCATTTTTGGCATCTGGATATCCAATATGATTAAATCAGGTTTTTCTTTCTTAGCTTTATCAAGTCCTTCTTCACCATTAAGTGCAAAAATAGATGATATACCTTCCGTTTTTAAAATAGTAGTAACGAATTCAATACTATCCTGTTCATCATCAATTAATAATACTCTTTTACTATTCATTTTTTATTCCTTTATGGTTTTATCTATTAATATTATGGTATTTTGTACCAGAATTTATTGCTACAAAACGAATAATTAAGTAAAAACCATAGGCGAGCAATAAAATCTCATAATGATTGAAAGTTTACTTGCCTATTTATTAGCATGTTATTTTCTGTGTTCAACTATTTTACCGTATAAATAAAAATTATGCAACTCAAAGTTGCACGGTTTTTAATTGAGGCTGTCTTTTACCCTGTCGTCTACTGTATGTACAATGCAGCAGGCGGCGTCGTTTCTTTCCACTACAGCCTTTGCTCTAAAAATGTCCTTATCACCTTTAAATATTCCAAAGACCGAGAGCCCTGATCCGGCAAGCATGGCGTTTAGAGCGCCGTACTTTATCATACCCTCTTTAAGATATTTTGTTATCGGGTAGTGCCGCTGAATTGGTTCTTCAAAATCGTTGTGGATGTTCCTTGAAATTTCTTTTAGGTCCTGCTTTTCTATCCCCTTAATCAGGTTCTCCAGTTTTTTTACGTATTTTCCTGTTTTCATAACATCTATTTTTGAATAAGCCCATCCCGTGGAAGGCTTTTTCACATGAGGAGTCGCGATGAGCAGTCTTAAAACAGGCATTCTGCATGGGAGCCTATGAACAGCGTCCCCGATCCCCCCGATTCGACGGAGGCCTCCGGTTATACAGTAGCACACATCCATCCCGATTTTTTTCGCAAGATGGATGCGTTCGTCTTCTTTAAGGGACAGGCCGAATAGCACAGATAAACCGTTCATTACAGCAGCAGCATCTGAAGAACCCCCTCCTAATCCGGCCCTTGCGGGGATACATTTAGAGATTTTAATTGAAAAACCATCGGTAAGATTAAAAGTATCAAACATGAGCTTTGCCGCTTTGTACGCGATATTTTCCTTACCATCTATTGTGGGTTCATTGATCAGTATAGTTTTTCTTTTGAGTTTACGGATACTGACTGAATCATAAAGAGACACCTGGATATTGAGAAACTGTACCCTGTAATAGTCTCCTCCCCCGCGTTCAGGCAGAATATTAAGACTGAGGTTTAACTTGGCATATGCTTTTAAAGTTATATGGTCCATGTTATCTCATTATAAATAATTGATTAACTGACTTTAATAGTATATTATTGTGAATGCCAGGATAAAAAGGACATTTTAATGAATATAGCTGTTATTTGCGCCGGCGGGAACGGCGAACGCATGAAAACAAAAGAGAATAAAATCTTTCTGAAAGTATTCGGCAGGCCTGTAATATACTACGCGTTGAAGGCCCTTTCGGATTATGACAAAGTTGATTCAATTATCATTACGGCGGGTTCGGAAAATGTCAGCAGGCTTGAAAGGGTGATATCTGAGAACGGCATTGAAAAAATATATTCTATAGAAAATGCTTATGAAACCAGGCAGGAATCGACCTACCATGTAATTGAAAAATTGAAAAAGATGAACATCCCGAAGGGGTCCTTTTTAATCATCCATAATGCTGTCAATCCTTTTGTAAGACATTCTGAACTTGACAGGTGTCTTGAGGCAGCCAGACAGTACGGGGCGAGCCTGCTTGGGTTTCAGGCCGCAGATACAGTGAAAATTGTTAATGACAGTTATTTAATAGATCACACTCCTAACAGGGATAAAGTCTGGATAGCCCAGACACCGCAGATCATTCGTTTCGATATCGCGGTCAAGGCTTTTGAATACGCATTTAAAGCGGGTTTTGTCGCTACCGATGACACGATGCTCGTTGAAGCTATACATAAGAGGGTAAAGTTTGTCGAGTGTTCAAGAGAAAACTTCAAGATTACCTATCCTCATGACATGGTACTTGCGAATAGGATTTATTCGAAGCGGATGAAGGAGAAGAATGTTTGGTACGCGTAGGGTATGGTACAGACAGCCATTCATTTGAGAACAGCGGAATAAAACCACTTGTTCTTGGCGGAATCAAACTGGATGATAAAAATGGCCTTAAGGCGAATTCCGATGGTGATGTAATTCTCCATGCCCTCTTCAACGCGCTGAGCCAGGCATGCGGCGGGGAGTCTCTCGGGTACTACGCAGATCCGCTCTTTCAGAAAGGAATAACGGACAGCAGGGAATATCTTAAAATTGCGCTGAAAATGGTCTCAGACTCCGGATACAGGGTGAATAATATCGGCATAATGGTTGAAGCGAAGACACCTCACATATCTTATGAAAATATTGGAAGAATGAAACGTTCTATTTCCCTGCTTACCGGCATCACGGAAAAGGACACCGGTATTACATTTACTTCAGGCGAAGGGCTTACCGCCTTCGGTAGAGGAAAGGGGATACTGGCACACGCTATCGTGAGTCTTTTGAAGTGCTAGAGCCGTAACGAAATGTCTCTGTTAAAAAAAGTGCAAATAGGGAACCTCACTACCGGAAACAATGTTTTTTTAGCTCCCCTTGCCGGCATCGGTGATAGAAGTTTCAGGATCATAGGCAGGAGGTTCGGCGCCGGGCTGACCTTTACTGAAATGGCAAGCGCACACGGGATTGCCAACCGTTCTATTAATACTCTCGATTTACTGAAAATATCGAAAAAGGATAGACCTGCTGGGATACAGTTATTCGGTTCAAACCCTGAAATAATGAGCCTGGCTGCGTCGATTTGCAATGAGTATCCTGCCGACCTCCTAGATATAAATGGGGGATGTTCTGTAAGAAAGGTGATGAAGACCGGTGCCGGGGCTAGAATACTCGGCGACCCTAAAAGGTTCTACAATATTGTTAAGGCATGTGTGGATGCTTCGATCTATCCGGTAAGCGTTAAGATCAGGCTTGGGTTATCGGAAGATACTATTAATGTGCTGGAAATTGCCGATGCAGCTCAGGCGGCAGGCGCGTCGATGCTGATACTACACCCGCGGACTGCCCGGAGTAAATTCAGCGGAAAAGCAAGGTGGGAATATATAGGGCTGGTTAAGCAGAGTTTGAAAATGCCTGTATGCGGGAACGGTGATATAAAAACACCGGTTGATGCGGTGCGCATGATGCGCCGGACAGGATGTGACGCTGTGATGATCGGAAGGGCGGCCATTGGAAATCCCTGGATTATTAGTAATACTATTAAAGCACTGGCAGCATATCCCGAAGAGGTAGAGACGCTGCTTCCTACGAAAGATGAGCGGATCGAGTGCGCCATGGATCATCTGAATATGGTTGTGGCCTTTAAGGGGGAAACGAGAGGGATAAGGGAAGTAAAAAGACATCTTTACAGGTACCTCAGGGGTATACCGCATATATCCGGAGTACGAAAGAGCATTTTTGAGATAGCAACGAAAGACGAAGCTATGAAGAGGCTTGAAGCTCTCATGGGCTGAGTTTACAACATTTTGACATTTATGGCGCTTTGGGTTATTATGATTTTACTGGTGCTTAATCAGAGTTCATTTCTATAAGGATGCACTGCTTAAGAAAGATGCCTTCTAACTTACGTCAATCACAAAAACAATTAGGCCGGCTCTATGTAGGAATTGATGCCGGATCGGTCAGCTTGAACTGTGTGATTATCAGCGGACAGAGGGATATTGTCTATGAATTTCCATACAGGCGTCATTTCGGCCGGGTGGAAGAGATGGTGCTTGAGCTCATCCGGTCTATATATGAAAAATTCGGCGAAAAGAGAATCCGGTCAATTTCTTTCACCGGGAACCACGGGCAGGGGCTTGGTAAAGAATTAGGTGCATTCTTTGAATTCGAAACCATCTGCCAGGCAGTGGGCGCGGTCTTTATCCAGCCTGATGTAAAGACGATAATCAGCCTGGGAGGGCAGAATGCCGCGCTTTTTCAGATTATCCATCCTGATAAGGACTGGGAGCTTGATTATTTTAACACCAATGGCCCGTGCGCTTCAGGCACCGGTTCTTTCATCGACCAGCAGGCCTTAAGACTTGCCACCTCAATGTATACCAGTAAGATTGATGTTTCACAGAGCCGTATAGACGGGATACTGGGTGATTTTATAAAACTTGGCCTCAAAAGCAGAAAACCGTCCGATGTAGCCTGCCGCTGCACCGTATTCACGAAAACAGACATGATACACCTGCAGAATAAGGGCGAGAGACTGGAGGATATTATTTATGGTCTTCATGTTGGAAACGCCAGAAATTATATGAGCACTATAGTCTCAAACCGTGTTCTTGAGGAACCCGTAATATTTATCGGTGGAGTTTCGTTGAACGAAATCCAGATAAAAGCTTTTAAAAGATATTTTCCCCGCCTTTCTGTTCCACAATTAAACACATCCATCGGTGCCCTGGGAGTCGCACTGCAGTCCCTTGAATCCGGCAGGGGAAACCGTGTAAACCTGGAGCAGGCCGGTGCTGACAGGGCCCTGAATAAACTCTCGGTACCGATCGCGCCCAGGCTTGAATTGAAAAAAACTGTTTTTATAGAATCAGGCGGAATCAGGAAAAGATGTTTTCGTGAAAAAAGAGGGGTTTACCTCGGTATTGATATCGGGTCAACGACTACCAAATACGCTCTTATAGATGATAACCGCGCTATTATTTTAAAGGATTACGTACCGACCAGGGGCAGACCTATTGAAGTCACCCGGGGGCTGCTCGGATCGATTCAAGAAGAAATCGGGTCAGAAATAGAGATCAAAGGTGTGGCAACTACCGGCTCGGGAAGAAATGTGGTCTGTAACTTTTTAAATGCTGATCTAGCCGTTGATGAAATCACCGCGCACGCGAGGGGCGCGGTGGAGGTAGACCCTGATGTTGATACGATTTTTGAAATAGGCGGACAGGATTCAAAATACATATTCATATCAAACACGCGTCCGCTGGATTTTGACATGAATAAGGTCTGCGCTGCCGGAACGGGAAGTTTTTTACATGAACTTGCAAACAAATACGGGATAAACATCCTTGGCGAGTTTCAGGAGATCGCGCTTTCTTCCAGAGCACCTGTAAAGCTTGTCGATAGATGCACGGTTTTTATGGAAGCAGATCTGGAAACCTATCACCAGAAAGCAGTATTAAGAAATGATCTTATAGCGGGCCTGTGTTATGCCATCGTCTACAATTATCTTAACAGGGTTGTGGGAAAGAGAAAAATTGGTAAAAGGATAATGTTCCTGGGAGGGCCTTCGTTAAATAAAGGTGTTGTTGCCGCTTTTGAGAACGTCCTGGGGCGAGGGATTCTTGTTCCAGGGCATAGAGAAGTACTCGGCGCCTTTGGAGCCGCGATTTGTGTGCAGGAAAAAAAACGCCTGGAAAATAATAAAAGAACATCGTTCAGAGGGCTTCAGAGCATTAAAAACGATAGAATGGAATATACAGAAAGTATATGCCGTGCTGACCCTGAGTGCAGTAATCAGTGCAAGCTGAAAATCTATAATTTTGAGGGCGGCCGGAGTGTCTGGGGCGGGGAGTGCGGCCGTTATGAATTAATGAAAGGCGGAGGCCTGAAAAAGGAAAACTTTTTTGACCTGTGGCTGAAGATATGGAAAAACAATATGAACGGTGTTTGCGAAATCTACAGGGGTGAGCCCTTAATGGAGGTTGACGGCAGGCAGACTGTCGGTATGCAGAGGGCACTGTACGGTCTTCACAGCGGTGTTTTGTGGGCCCATTTTTTTGATCAGCTTGGCTACCGCCTTGTTCTTACACGCCCGACAGATGAGTCTATTTCTTCGGCCGGAACAGAAACTATGGAGGCAGAGACATGCTTCCCTGTTAAGGTTTCTCACGGTCATATCAATGAGATCGCGGGAAATACGAAATTCCTGTTTATACCGAGTATAATCAACCTGCAGACTCCGACACAGGCGGAAGCCGGCTATTACTGCCCCATGGTACAGGGCAACTCATATATGGTACGCATGGCGCTGAAGCTGGACCGCGCATCTATTTTAAACCCTGTCATTCATTTGAAGTATGATCTTGATAAGCTCTCGTTGGAGATTGCAGAGCAGCTTAAAGATAATCTGCGGGTCTCAAAATCCAGAATTAAAAAGGCACTTTATTATGCTTTTGAGAGAAATAACAATTTTATCAGGGAGGTTCACTCCAGGGGACATCAGATCATGGAGAAGTGTAGTTCCGATGAAGCGGTAATAGTGGTGACTGGCCGGCCTTATAATCTGTATGATAAACGGCTGAACCTGAGGCTGGGGCATAACCTGGCGAGGATTGGCGTTACAGCACTGCCCATGGATTTTGTCGACGCGAATCCGGTGGATCTTTCAGATTTCTCATCCATGTATTGGGGGCTGGGCGCCCAGATATTGAGGACTGCCCGATATATAAAGGCGCGTTCAAATTATTTTGGTATTCATCTGACGAATTTCAGCTGCGGCGCGGACTCCTTCCTGGAACATTTTTACAGGCACATAATGGGGGAAAAAGCCTATCTCATCCTGGAAATGGACGAACATACTGCAGAAGCCGGCCTCATGACCAGGATAGAGGCTTTTCAGAACGTCATAGATAATATACGGACCCGGCATGTTGATATAAAAACGGAAAAAGAGAAAAATGGAATCAGAAACGCTCACAGGCTTTCAGTCATTAAGTAAGGGGATCGGAACTTTTAATGTAAAGCATAAGACTTTTCTGTTACCTCAGATGGACCGGATCGGGACGCATCTCCTTGCCGGCGCCTTTAGAGGTTTTAGTATTCACGCGAAAGTACTGGAGACCTGTAAGGGCTTTGATCTCGGGAAAGAATATACATCCGGAAAGGAGTGTCTTCCATGCCTCATTACTACAGGTGATATCCTGTATTTTCTGAAAAAAGAAAAAAGAAGGCTCGGGGACAATTTTAATCCGGATGATTATATATATTTCATGCCCGAGTCCGATGGCCCGTGCAGGTTCGGGATGTACAATAAGTATCAGCGAATTGTCCTTGATTCCTTTCCTGAGCTGAGGAACGTGAGGATTAGCTCCATTACCTCGAGGGACGACTATTCACTTGACGGCATGATCGGGAAAGAAAAAGTCGGGAAGTTCAGGAAAACTCTCTATTTTTCTATAGTAGTGGGAGATATCCTTAACAGGCTTACCTGGCGTATCAGACCCTATGAAAGGGAACCCGGCCTGACAGATGATTTTATTGAAAGGTCTATGCGTCTAACAGCCGGCGCCTTTGAGGCTCAAGGGGCTGAAAATGGCTTTACGAAAATTCTTGATATGCTTGAAAAGATCATAGAAGAGGGAAAATCGATCATTGATCCAGCGGTTCCTCCAAAACCGCTTGTCGGGATTGTCGGTGAAATTTATCTCCGGTCTCATGATCAGGCCAATCAGAATTTAATAAGTACTCTGGAGAGACACGGGGCCGAGGTGGTTAATGCATCAATTGCTGAATGGATAAATTACACCTCTTATAACAGGATGAGAGACGCAAAAATAGATTTCAGGCTGAACCTGAAAATGCTCCGTCTGCGGCTAATGATGGAAGCCCTGAAAAAAATTGCTGCTTTTGGGAGAGACTTTTACTATCAGCAATTCAAACAGAAGCAGATATATAAACGCGTAGGGTCACTCATTGATATTGCAGGGGATCACAGGGTGGCTTATCTCGAAAAAATTCTCAATAAAGAGGATCCTTTCAGTTTTGATGTAGGCACCGAGGCCTGTCTGAGTATTTCCGGCATGATGGCTTATGCCGGAAGCGGATTTAACGGTGTTGTAAACGTATATCCTTTTACCTGCATGCCGGGTACTGTCACTTTATCGATCGCAAAACCTCTCATGGGCAGGCGCCGGGTTCCATATCTCGATGCCCCATGCGACGTGGGCTTACAGCCGGGCAGGGAAGCGGCAGTGCGGGCCTTTATGTTTCAGGTATTTCAGCATTTCAAACGGAATGGAAGGAAGAGAAAACAGATCTGATATAATTTTAATAAAGGACCAATATATGTTTGTTCATAATATTTCACCCGTAATAGTTACATTAGGCCGGTTTTCAATCCGGTACTACAGTCTCTTATTCGCGTGTGCTTTTATACTGGGGCTTTATCTTATAAACAGGGTTTTTGAAGAAAAAAAGATCGACACCGACTATGCATTTCCTCTGTTCATTACAGTAATAATCTGCGTGACTGTCGGAGCGCGTTTGGGGCATGTATTTTTTTACTATCCAAAGTATTACCTGTCACATCCGTTGGAGATATTTAAGATCTGGAAGGGAGGGCTGGCCAGTCACGGCGCTGCCGTTGCCATTTTTATCGGGTTGATAGTATACACCAGGATATACCCTGTGACATTTTACCAGATTGGTGACGCTCTGGCTATACCTGTTTCAATCGGGACGAGCTTCGTCCGGCTCGGTAACTTTTTTAACTCAGAAATAGTTGGAAGAAAAACAAACGTGCCGTGGGCTGTTAAATTCTTGCGCTTCCGGGAACCGGATGGCGCCGGGGCCGCATTTCGACATCCTTCGCAGCTATATGAGGTTGCAATAGGAATTATCGTATTTCTGACCCTGTGGGTAATTTTTAAAAAGAAAAAAGGCAGGCTTAAGGATGGGTGTATACTTTACTTATTCATTTTTATGTACTTCTCTCTCCGGTTTTTAGTTGAATTCGTTAAGGAGTACCATACATTGAGTGCTGAGATCCCTTTAACCATGGGACAATTTTTAAGTATACCCTTCCTCCTTTTTTCGGGGTTTATGCTGTTTGTTATGGGGAAGATCAAATCAAAGCAGGTTTGAAGTATTTGATGTTTTGTTATTCTCTTGATACCCTGCAGGGCCGGAATAGGTTTATTAGCAGCGGGTAACATTCACTAAAACAGTAGTTTTATTTAACACATTTAACAGCAGGTTCAAACAGGAATGGACGAAAGGATGGCTTGACTTTTCAAGATGACTGTATTACGCTCTGTAATACAGAGGAGAGTTGGTTGCCATGTTAACGGTAAGATTGCCTAGAGATTTGGAAAAGAAGATAGAGGAATTGGCTTCTACAGAACGGACCACAAAATCTCAAATCATCAGGAATGCCCTGAAGGAATACATAGAAATGCGGAAAGCAGGACGGACCCCTTATGAACTGGGGAAGGATTTGTTTGGGAGGTTCGAATCAAGTGAGGTTGAGCTTTCGAAGAACTACAAGAAAAAGATAAAGGAAAAGCTGTTTGAAAAGCATTCTCATTGACGCGGGTCCAATAATAGCCCTGTTCAATAGAAAGGACCTGTATTACCAGAGAATAATCGAGTTTCTTAGAGGTTATACAGGCAAGCTGATAACTACGTGGCCAGTAATGACAGAGGTTGGTCACATGCTTGATTTTAGTGTAGATGCCCAAATTGCTTTCCTGGAGTGGGTGGGGAGAGGTGGAGTAGAGTTGTTCGATATCTCGGTAGAGAAGCTTAACCGAATCATAGAAATAACTAGAAAGTACCAAGACATACCAATGGATTTGGCCGACGCCAGTCTGGTTGTGGTATCGGAAGAGACAGGAATAAGAGAAATACTGACAATAGAAAGTGACTACTACATTTACCGGACCATTACGAAAGAGATGATACGAAACGTACTCGACCATTGAGAGGGGAGGCATAACCAGGCACTGATCGTACCAAGATGAATCCGAGGCCCTGGGAGTCCCGTTAAGGTGTAATAAAAAAAAGGAGGGGTCCTGTATGGCTGAAAAATTAGCTATAGACGGTGGACCAAAAGCTGTAACAAATAAATTAATCGGCTGGCCCAATTTTAATGATGAAGCGATCAATGCAGTTGTGGATGTTTTGAAATCAGGGAAAGTAAATTACTGGACCGGTCCGAAGGGGATGGAGTTTGAAAAAAAGTTTGCGCAGTGGCAGGGTAGTAAATTCGCGATCAGTGTGGGAACAGGGACAGCTGCCCTGCATGTTTCCCTGACTTCACTGGGGATCGGGCCTGGAGATGAAGTAATTGTCCCCAGTTATACCTTTATTGCGACAAGTTTTTCAGTTGTTCAGGCAGGTGCTGTTCCGCGTTTTGCTGACGTAAATCTTGAAGATCACTGTATCAGTGTTGAATCTGCTGAGAAACTGGTAAATGAACGCACCCGTGCAATAATACCGGTACATCTTTACGGCAATGTGTGTGACATGGATAAAATAATGGATTTTGCGAAAAAATATAACCTGTATGTGATCGAAGATAATGCTGAGGCATTTGGTGGTGAGTACAAAGGGAAAAAGACAGGTACCATGGGCCATATGGCTTGCTGCAGTTTTTGTCAAAATAAGACTTTTACCACTGGCGGTGAGGGCGGCATGGTAACAACCGACGATGAAGAGGCGGCCTGGACAGCACGCAGTTTCCGCGACCATGGATACGATGTAAAGGAACGGCTGAATTTGCTTGAAATGGAGCAAAAGCTTCCGTATATACATAACATGGTTGGCTGGAACTACCGTATGACTGAAATGCAGTCCGCCATCGGGCTTGAAGAGCTAAGGAGAATTGATACGTGGAACCTTCCCATGCGCAGGCGAAACGCAGCTATTGTCATGGATAGATTAAAAAGCATGCCGCAAATTAAGTATTTGCCTGTTGATACGCCTGAAAGAAAAAACGGCTGGTACGTAATGGCATTTTCCCTTGATTTAGAGAATATGAGCTGCGATATTAAGAAGTTTGTGGATGCTGCTGCTGCTGAAGGCGCGCCCTGCTGGAAGGTATTCTGGCCGCAGTGTCATACTGAAAAAGCTTTTATAGAAAAGAGAGCCTTCGGCAAATCAGGATTTCCATTTACATCGGGCGAGTACACAAACCCGGACAGTGTTGATTACAGTAGAGTAGATGTCCCCAACGCGCGGTGGCACGAATCACACACATTTACATGCTTTGCTTTTCCAACATGTACCGAAGAGGATATGTATCAAATTGCCGATGCGCTGGAAAAAGTAATAAAAGCGTATTCATAGATAAATATGGGTCGCAGCTGAAGGTTTTAAACAATGTAAGTGCGAGTGCCTCAATGCGGTTTCCAAAATTATTTTAAATCCCTGCCATTCAGTGTAAATTTCCAGGCGCAAAATGAATTTTCCGGATGTGGTTCTGGAGGGCAATGAATACACGAAGTTGTGATTCGATCGTCTATCGTTGAGGCAAATAGTCCATATTCTGCTTCACCGATTGTGCGGCATGGAAAATCGTCCAGCCCTTTACGTTTTCTGTTACTCTGAACTCTGCAGTCATTCATCCGGAAAATACATGAGTTTGGTGTAATTTCAACAATTTCCTGGATATTAATATTGGCGTATAACCGGAACTTTAAAGCCTGCGTTAGTCCTTCAATGCCCGGACGTTCTGCCAGGCCCAGGAATTTCTTTATTCGTTTTGCTTCTATTACTGTAAAGTATTCCCATCCTGTTTTATCATATTTCATTGCGGCTTCCAGGCCCAGATCATCTTCAATTGCTAAAAACCAGCAGCCGTCATGGGCCAGCCAATTTTTAGATAAGATTTCTATATAATCCAATAATTTTTCTTTAGTTAAATTATCCAGGTCTTTTCTCAATTATTTTCTCCAAATATTTAGTGAAAGTAATAGTGGTACAACCCATAAATAATTAAGCAGCTTTTTTCCTTGCAGTTGCCAACTGGTCCTTAATATAAAGGCAGTTATGTAATATCAGAATAAAAATGCTGCATAATTAAAAAAAAACTCATCATTAGTCAACCTTGCTGATAATCATTAAGTATCGCTGTAGGGTTAATATTCAAAAAGTTGAAAATTCACTGCCTGTTGTATTATAATTAAAATATGGGATTTAACATTTATTTTCATGAGGGGTGATTAAAATGAAGTTATTAAGAAAGCGGAAAATAGCGTTTTTAACACTTATTGGAATTTATCTTTGTTTTAATTCCGTAATGTTTGCGGAGAGTCAAGATCTGCCGTATTCTGTCGGTGAAAAACTCAAATTTACCCTCTATGTCTCGGGCCTCAAAGTTGGATATCAGACAATTGAATTAACATCCGGACAGCAGATCAATGGTGTTGAAACTTATGTAATCAAAGGCTTGACAAAAACATCGCCTTTCGTGAGTATTTTTTACAGACTTGATGATAAGTGGACAATATATATTGAAAAAGATTCACTCCTTCCCGTCATAGTTGAAAAGGATTATGAGGAAGGAAAAAAGTCAGGGTATTATGTGTACGACATTGACCAGAAGGAAAACCTTGTGATCCGGCATAACAAAGAAACCGGAGATGAAAAGCAGTTCCGGTCTGAAAATTATGTCTTTGATCTGTTTTCTCTGATATATTTCCTCAGGGCCAATCCTGATGTGATTAAAAATACAACATTTACATTTGATTTTTTACAGCCGAAATCTGTCCGGACTGTCCACTTCAAAGATACCGGTGAGGTCGAGATAAAGATACCGCTCCGCGCGCCCCAAAAAAGTATTACTGCCCATAAGATTGAACAGATCGGGGGCATTGGAATTAAGCTATTTGTGGGAAAGGATGACCTTAGACTGCCGTTAATAATGGTTGTGCCAACGAAACTTTCGAAGAATAAGAAAATCGACCTTGAGCTTTATCTTACTGGTTATTCCCCCGGAGTGGATCAAAAAGACATCCCGAAAATTTACAGACGTTTAAGAAAACGGTGACCGGCCTTTAACTTTCGCCGCTTGTCTCAGGCGCAAATGAACTCTACAATCGTTTACTCGGAAAATACATGAACTGGTGTAAATGCCTTGACACAGGAATAAAAAGCGGCTCTTTATGAAAGAGTTAAATTTTCATGTCAGTCGACCTTGCTGCTAATCAGTATTCGAAGATAATGAAAATAAACTTATGATACTAATTAAAGAGGATGTGGTATGCTGTCTGCCGTAATTCTTGCTGCCGGACAGTCAAGCAGGATGGGAAACAGTATTAAAGCCCTTCTCACAGTCGATGGTGTTACATTTTTAGAAAAAATTATAAACAATATTGGTATGACAGATGTCGGTGAAATAGTCGTAGTACTTGGGGCCCACTATAAAAAAATCATTGAAACGCTGCGCCTTGAGAATATCAAAGTTGTGAGAAATGAAGATTGGAAAACAGGCCAGCTCAGCTCACTCAGGGCAGGGATAAAAAATCTCGACGGGCGCAGCCAGGGAGTTCTTTTTACTTTAGTGGACCATCCGCTTGTTAAGAAGACCACTTACAGGAGGCTGGTTGAGGTCTGGAAAAAGGACAGAACAAAAATAGTCATTCCGTCATACAGGGGACGAAAAGGGCATCCTGCTATATTTCCGGAGGCTCTGTACGATAAAGTTTTAAATGAAGAGCTGACGGACGGCGCCCGCGGTATTATTAAAAAAGAAATAGAGTCAGTAAAGTTTGTTCCGGTTCAGGATGGAGGCGTTGTTGAAGACATTGATACCATGAATGATTACAAAAGATTAACCGGGGGTCAATGATGCAGGATATATTTTTAAGAGTTTCAGATTTGAGAAAAGAAGGAAAACCCTTTGCCCTGGCGACTTTGGTCTATTCCGATGGTTCCACCCCCAGGAATGCAGGCGCCCGGATGTTGATATTTCCTGATAAATCAATCGAGGGGACAATCGGGGGAGGAGCGCTTGAACAGAGGGTAATCAGTGACGCGTTAAATTTACTGAAAGAAGGCAGATCAGAGCGTTTTAAATACGATCTGGGTATAGATGAGAAGGACATCCCTCTTGGTATGATATGCGGCGGAAAGGTGGAGGTGTTAATTGAGATTTTTAAGAATGAGACAAAGATATTTATTTTTGGCGCGGGCCATGTCGGCAGAAAACTGGCTGAATTATGCGGTGCGCTGAATTATTTTTACTGGATTATTGATAACAGGGAAACTTTTGCCCGGGAGGAGCTTTTCAGGGATGCTGCCGGCGTTGTCTGTTCAGGATTTTCCGAGAGTTTTGCAAGCCTGCCTATCGATGAGAAAAGTCATTTAATCATTGTAACATACGGCCATAAATATGACGGGGCCTGTCTGGAAGCTGCCCTGAAAACAGAGGCGTGCTATATCGGGATGATTGGAAGCAAAAAGAAAGTCAGGACCCTTTTTGATGCACTCTCGAAAAAAGGGGTAAATATTAAGGATCCCAGGATTTATACGCCCATCGGTCTTGATCTTGGGGATAATACTCCTGAGGAAATCAGCGTCAGTATTATTTCTGAAATAATTAAGATAAAGTCTGGAGGCAGCGGTAGACACTGCAGAGAGTTATTGCAGGGTTAATGGGTGATTGGCAGGCAGGTAAACTTGTCAATCATTATGAGAAGTTATTCCTTGCCTCGTTATTAGTTTGCAGTAGCAAAGACGGGTCAACTTACATACCGATCATCTTCAGCCCGATCTTCTCAATTTTATTGGAAAAGGGGCCTGTGAAAATTGTGACCTTTCCGTGATACATTACTCCAATCCTGTCACACAGTGCGAGGGCTTCACTCAGGTCGCCTGACACGAGAAGAATTCCAGCGTTCTTTCTCTGCTCAAGAATGGATTTCCAGACATACTCGATGGAGCCAACATCGAGCCCGTGAGTGGGCTGTTCCGCTATGAGCAGACTGGAATTTCTTGAAAGTTCCCGGGCGAGAATCAATCTCTGGAGATTGCCGCCTGATAACTGTTTGGCGGGTGTGTTCACACCTGAAGCCATAATATTAAACATTGCGATCAGTTTCTTTGCCCATTCCTGTATTGATGGCAAGTTGAGAAACAGGTGTCCTGAGAAACAGCTGTTTCTATACTGTGTCAATATACTGTTTTCAGCGATTGTAAGATCGGGAACAGAGCCCATATTTAATCTGTCTTCAGGTATGTACCCTATCTCTCCGGTTACCGTACAACCTCCCCCGCTGATCGGGCGGTGTCCTGTGATGGCTTCCACAAGCGGGCCCTGACCGTTACCGGCAACACCGACTATTCCAAAGATCTCACCGCGTCTTACGGAAAATGATATACCTTTTACGGCTTCACTTCCCCTGTCGTTAAGAATTAGAAGGTCCTTCACCTCAAGTACAGCATCGCCCAAATTGACGTGTTTCTTTTTTACATCCAGTATGACTTCCCTGCCTACCATTTTAAGAGCGAGCTCAGCTTTGGCTTTCTCTTCTTTTTGGGCTATCGCGGATGAGGGGAGGCTGGCAGCTACCCTGCCTTTACGGAGGATCGTGATGTAATCTGATATTTCCAGAACCTCCCCCAGTTTATGGGTGATAAAAATAATGGCTTTGCCTTCAGCCTTCATCTTTTTCAGGATGCGAAATAGCCTGTCAATTTCCTCAGGAGTAAGAACCGATGTGGGTTCATCTAAAATTAACACACGTGCTCCCCTTATAAGGACCTTTATTATCTCCACCTTTTGCCTCTCTCCAACGGAGAGCTGCCATATTCTTGCCCCGGGTTCTATTGAAAGGTCATATTTAGAAACGAACTCACGGAGCCTCCCTTCTATAATACGTAAAGGGAAAACGAAGGGAAGTCCTTTCAGGCCGAGGGCAATATTTTCTGCAACTGTGTGTTGAGGGACCAGCATGAAATGCTGATGGACCATTCCAATACCATTTTCAATGGCCTGCCTGGGGGACTTGAATAGAACGGGCTTGCCATGCATAAATATTTCACCTTCATCAGCCCTGTAATAACCTGAGAGTATGTTCATCAGTGTGGTCTTTCCGGCGCCATTTTCTCCAAGAAGCGCGTGGATTTCTCCGGGATGAACATCAAGATTCACGGCGTCATTTGCCCGTACTTTACCCGAAAATATCTTTGTAATATTCCGCATTGACAGGATTGGGTTGCTGTTTTTCATGATAATCCTCCTACTTCTCTTCCCTGTTGTAGGGCAGGCCCAGTGCAGCAGGAACCCCCAGCCGCCTTCTGAAAGTCTTTGAGCAGTTCAGCAGAACCAGCGCGAGTATGGTAGTCAGATACGGCATGATCATGAGCAGTTCAGGGGCAAGGTAAGGCTGCAGTTTGAAGGAAAGATAAAACAGGGACCCAAACAGATAGGAACCTATCAGAGCTGCAAGAGGGTTCCAGAAGCTGAAAATCGTGAGAGCAATGACAATCCAGCCCATTCCTACAGTCATGCCTTGAGTCCATGAGGGTCTGTAGTCTATTGAAAGATACGCGCCCCCGATTCCGGCAAGTACACCGCCTGTAAGCACGCACAAATATCTGACCAGGCTGGTGTTTACACCAAGGGCATCAGCCGCCTCGGGGTCTTCTCCGGCAGAGCGGATTGAAATCCCCCATGAAGTCTTAAAGAGTATAAACCATAGAATCAGGGCGAGTCCGATACTTATGTAGACAAGAACGCTCTGTCCTGAAAAAATGGGTCCAAGAACCGGAATTGATTCGAGGAAAGGAGAGCCTATTATAGGTAAACTTGCGTCCAGAGGTTTACCTTCCCACCCTCTTCCCAGAACGCCGGTCAAACCGAGACCGAAGAAAGTAATAGCCAGCCCTGAGACAACCTGAATATTGGTTTTGATAGTAATAGAGAAAAAGGCATGGATCATGGAAGCTGACCCGCCCACAATGGCAGCCGCAAGGACGCCCAGGAAAGGATTTCCTGTAGCATATGTTGTCACAAAACCCGCAAAGGCGCCAAGTATCATCATCCCTTCAACCCCGAGGTTCAGTACTCCGGAGCGCTCACAGTAGATTTCCCCAAGGGTGCCCAGAAGAAGGGGGGTGCCATAGGCAAGAGCTCTGCTCAGAGTGTCAATAATAAAAGTTTGAAGTTCCACCTCAGCCCTCCTTACTCTTCCATGAAATCCTGTAGCGCATCATTCCTTCACTCAATATCAGGAAAAAAAGAATCAGCCCTGTAGAAACATTAACTATCTGTGACGGCAGGCCGAATGATAGCTGAATGGTATCTCCGGCCACGAAAATAAATGCCATAAGAAGGGCTGTCATAATGGTGATAACTGGATTGCTTCTCGCCAGCCATGCCACGAGAATTGCTGTGTAGCCGTAACCCATAGAAATCTGGTTTGGATGACGGAGGAGATGGTGAATACCCGCCACTTCTCCGGCTCCCGCTAATCCCGCCGCTCCGCCTGAGATTATCATAACCCAGAAAACTGTTTTGAAGTAAGAAATGCCCGCGTATCTGCCGGCTTTGGGGCTTTGAGAAATCACCTTGATTTCATACCCCAGCTTTGCCCTGGTTAGAATGATGTAAATTGCCGCTACAAGAATTAACGCAATAATTAGTGTGGGCCAGTGTATACGGGTGTTTCCTATTAAAGGCAGTGACGCGCTGGCCGGAAATTTGTCGGTGTACGCGAACCCGCGCATGGTTTTTCCCTTCCACGGCCCGTGTATCAGGAAGAGAACAATATACAGGGCAATGTAATTCATCATCAGGGTTGTTATTACCTCGGAGATCCTGAACCTGGATTTAAGTACAGTCGGTATGAATCCCCAGACAGCCCCCGCGATAAACCCGAATAAAAAAAGGCAGGGTATTAAAAGAAAGTCCGGAAAGTTTGAAAACAGGGCCGCCCAGGTGGCAGCCAAAGCCCCCATCAGTATT
Source organism: Spirochaetota bacterium (assembly GCA_030673105.1). Taxonomy (GTDB): domain Bacteria; phylum Spirochaetota; class B62-G9; order B62-G9; family DRHN01; genus DRHN01. The sequence continues at coordinate 8,210 of DAOVJS010000001.1, read as the reverse complement.
TGTCCTTCGGCCCCAATGTTCCAGAAGGAAGTACGGAAGACCAGAAGGAGCCCGGCCCCGCAGAGCAGGAGCGGGATACTCTTTCTGATGATCTCACTCAGGCCGTAAAAACTGCCCAGAGTTTTACTCAGAACGTCGGTGTAGGCCCTGATAGGATTTATCCCGTATGCAAGAAAGATGATTCCTATCACGGCAGAAGCCAGAAAAAGTGAAAGAACTGAAAAACTAAAAACAACCATGCGTGAAGGCACTGCAGGGTTTTTCTCTATGCGAAACCCCATTATCACCTCCTCCTGAGGAAGAGGGCCACCGCCGGTAAAACGGTGGCCCTGTATCTGTTATGCTTACGGTTCATTGGGCCACGGCCCCACAACACCTTTTGCTGCCCATTCTATGGTCAGTAAATGCAGATAATCGGCACGCGCGCCCGCGGGTAAAACAAGGTTTCCCTTGCGGTCATACAATGGACCGGTAAATGGGTCGAAAACCATCTGCGGGTTCTTCATCTGCTCCAGCCTTTTAAGCACCAGGTCATGGGTGTCTCCCAGCCTGCCTATCCAGGCGGGGTTGACGGGCATTCCCGGTTTTGCGCCGAGTTCAACATCCCCCTCTCTCAAAAGTCCCCAGTAATCAAGATTTTCGAGGTTGCCTGAATTCAGGATTCCGGAATATACAAGACCCAGGAACCTGAGATAGAAGACATCCCAGTGCACAAGCTGACCGGAAACCACATAATCAGGAGAGGCGTCATACATAGGAGAGTAGTGGCCGAAAGATGGAAAACCGTTTTTTGCGGCCACTTCAACCACTGTGGAGGTATCTTCGGTAAAGGCAAAGACATCACACCCCTCATCGATGAGCGCCATTGTGGCTTCTGTGGCGGCCGGAGGATCGAACCATGCCCCGATCCAGCGCACATGGACTTCAGCGTCCGGATTTACCTCCCTGACTCCGATCGTGTAAGCGTTAATATGGCGCTTCACCTCGGGTATGGGGAAAGCCCCGACATAACCGATCTTTCCGGTCTTTGTCAGGGCTCCTGCCATGAGACCGTTCAGATAATAGACCTGGTAGAAATCGGCCATGTAAGTGGCTACATTGGGAGCCCGCTTGAACCCGGAGGCGTGGGCCATTATTATATTCGGGAATTTGCGGGCTGCATCAATTGTACCGTCCATAAAGCCGAAGCTGGTAGTAAACACCACATCACACTTTTCCTGCTGAATCATCCTTTCAATCGTGCTTAACGTGTCTCCCTCAGGTACACTCTCCTGGTAGATTGTTTCCACCCAGGGTAGTTTTTCGACCATAAGCCGGGCCTGATTATGGGCATGGGTCCAGCCCATGTCACCAATGGGCCCGACATAGATGAAACCGACTTTTATGATCTTTTCAGCTGCTGGCCCGGATACTTCAGGTGCCCCCTTCTCTCCGGTGGCAAAGACCAGACCGGTAAAGAACAAACAGGCAAGAATCAGCACGCCTGTAAATAATAGTGTTTTACGCATAATACTTCCTCCTAGTTTAATTTCCAGGATAAAATTTCACTCCCTTCCCGCCTGGAAAAAGAAAGGAGAATTAAGATTGATTTAGCTTCCCCTCCCTATCACCTCCTTCCTGAGAGTATATTAATTTAGTAAAAGTTATGCACGGAAGTCTATCAAAAATAATTGAATCTGCCGCAACTTCCCTGAGCAGTTTATCAGGTAACATTATAGCCTGTGTTTTATTTTTAGCAAATACAATAATTGCGGCTGTCCCGTAACCTCTGATTGGGCTGTCCCGTAACACAGATTGAATATTTAATACTATATATTATACAGGCCCCTGGCACCACTTAATGGCTGACAATTACGAGAGAAGCGGGGTCTGAATTTCTTTCAGCCGTTGAATGGGTTGAATTACCTGATGGGTACAAAACGGCCTTAACTTCCTTTAAGCGTACTGTATATGAGGACAGAAGGCCGAAGGAATTTATATCTAACGTTGAAACCTTCTTTGCCCTGGTATTTTCGGCTTCCATTTATTATCTTACCCTTAAAGAGGAACAGAAAAAAGCCGGGGCTGACAGAATAATCTATACTGCAATTTGTGTTTACAATGTTCACGTTTTTTTGTGTAAATTTTCTCCTTCCAGGACTCCACAGTTACAGGTAATTGCGCGTACCATACATTCTGTCCTTCTTTCTAATAACTTTATGAAACAGGCAGGAATTTTCTGTGAAAAAAGTATCGTTGATGATCATTATATGTTACGCGGCAATCTACCTCGTCTGGGGATCAACTTACTTTTTTATTAAAATTGCTGTAGAGACCATCCCTCCCTTCTATATAATTGGATTTCGTTTTCTTTTTGGAGGATCGCTGTTTCTAATTATATCCTTAATAACCGGAAGATTGAAGCCGCTTCCAAAAATTACAGAAATATTATCATCCATCCTGCTTGGTACTCTCCTCCTGATCGGGGGTAACGGGCTTATCACAATCGCTGAAAAAGAAGTTGACAGCTATCTTGTTGCCCTGATAATCGCGTCAACACCGTTTATTGTTGCCTTTTTTAACAGATTTATTTTTAGAATCCGCATCTCTATAATCCGGATCATCGGCATTTTGATCGGGGTCTCAGGTGTCGGTCTTTTACTTTACGACGGGCATTCCCTCGCCTCAAGCCTTAAACCTGAGATAATTATGGTGATAGGGGGATTATTATCGTGGGGGTTTGCCACCAGTCTTGGCCATAGAATGGAGGTACCCAGGGAAAATTTCGTGAACAGCGGGATTCAAATGCTGTTTGTCGGTGTTGTATCGATAATCGGTGTATCGATTTCCCATCCCCCCCTGGCCGAGATTTATCGTTATTTTTCTTTAAGGTCTTTGATCGGAGTGCTCTACCTCGCGGTGGTAGGCTCTCTTGCTTTCGGCGCTTATAATTATTTGATTTCGCATGAACCTTCAATAAGGATTGTTAGCTACTCCTTTGTCAATCCTATCATCGCGGTTCTTCTCGGATTTTTTATAGGGGACGAAAAAGCAGTGCCCTTTTTAATTGTCGGCCTACCGTTCATTCTATGCGGTCTCTTCTTGATGCTCTACGGGGGACATGTGTTGAACTATATAAAGAAAAAAAAGAGCAGCTAGCAGAAGTACGCCGCCAGAGACGGCTGCGTATCAAAAAGTAATTTTATGAAGTTACTTAGAAGCTTTTTACAATTCTCAGAAGTGCTTCCGCATAAAAAGTTTGAAAAAAGCGATTGTTGCCTTAATATAAAAAGAATATATTTTATAAGTACTTCAGGAGATATAAAGGAGCGGTATACAATGTACTTTGCATCCATTAAATATTTCAACAGGATAAAGTCGGCTGTTTTGTTTATTATTGTTTTTGCCCTGTCCGGCCCTGCTGTCATGGCGCATGGGGGGGCTGATACAAAAATATTAAAGGATATTATACCTGTTGAGGCGTTCGATCTCATACAGGAGAATAAGGAGAATATTGATTTTATCATTTTAGATGTCAGGACAGAACCTGAATATAAAAGCGGGCATATTGAGAACGCAGAAAACATAGATTACTATTTAGAAGGCTTTAAAGATGAGCTTGGAGAATTGGATAAAAATAAAACCTATCTCATCTACTGCGCGTCCGGGAACAGGAGCGGCCGGACATTGAAAATAATGGATGAAATGGGATTTCAAAAAGCGTATAATGTTCTTGGCGGAATCAAGGGCTGGAAAAGTAAAGGGCTGCCTGTTGTGGAATAGGCAAACTATACGCGCACCGTTGTTAATCTTTCAGGTAGTAAAAATATATTTTTAAAGGAGGGGTAACATGCCTGTAGAGAAATTAAGAAAATATTTAGATGAACACAACATTAAATACGTGAGCATAAAACATTCACTTGCATACACAGCGCAGGAAATTGCCGCATCAGCCCATATCCATGGGAAGGAACTCGCAAAAACGGTTATTGTTAAGGTTGATGACAGGATGACAATGGCGGTTTTACCGGCTAACTATAAAATCGACTTAAAGCTTTTGTCAGAGGCTGCAGGTGCGAAGCATGCAGAGTTGGCGGATGAACAGGAGTTTCAGAGCCTCTTTCCAGGATGTGCTCCGGGAGCAATGCCTCCTTTCGGTAATCTTTATGATATGGACGTTTTTGTTGATGTATCACTATCGGAGGATGAAGAGATCGCCTTCAATGCCGGGTCGCACACAGAGCTTATCAGGCTGTCCTATAAGGATTTTGATACACTGGTAAAGCCAAGAGTCACAAGACTGGCCGTTAAGCCTAAATAAAGACCATTACATGCTATTCTATTCCACGAGGGAACTGTTGGCTCATGAACTTTTTGAGAAGATTAAAGAGGGTCATCCTGAGGTAATAGAAAGGTGTGAGTACGGGATAGCTGACAGAGGGTATGATGATGGTAAGCCGATAAGGAAGCTGTGGGATGATTATGATATCAAGCGGGTGATTTCCAACGTTAGTCGCGACACGATGTTGCGTAATCAAATGTGCAGAAAGGAGAATAGAACATGAAGAATATCCTATACATAGTTTGGAGTGACAATAACAAGCTTGGAATTCCTATAATCGACGAGCAGCATAGAGGAATTATTTCTACTATCAATTCGTTACACTATTTTATTCAAACTGGACATGAACACGAAATAATAAAGCCCACTATGACTATGTTAGAACAGTATACAGAAGTTCATTTCAAAACTGAAGAAGCACTGCTGGCGGAGGCAAACTATCCTGCTCTCGAAGAACATATTGCACTGCATAAAGAATTGGCAAAGAGAACAAAAAAGCTTTCTATTGATGCCAATAGGCGTAAAGATTCAGATATGGTTTTGAAATTCTTGAAAGAATGGTGGTTAGGTCATATTAACAAAAAAGACAGGCAATACATTTCTTATCTGAGGAAATTAATTGACATAAGAGCCTTCTAACAAGGCGCTCCTCGTGCAATTACACTGCGTTCCATTGCCGCCGGTGAGCATCGGGTATGGAAAAAACGTGATAATAATTAATTCCTGTGACATTCTATTCAACGAAGGCGCTGTAGATGGCCTGAATGGCAAGTTCAAAATCATCAGTTTCAACCCCGATTATAATATTTATTTCACTTGACCCCTGGTCTATCATGCGGATATTTATATTTTTTTCCCCCAGGGCGTCAAAGAGCTTAGCCGCAATTCCGGGGGTAAACGCCATGCCCCTGCCCACAGTGGCAATAAGGGCCATATTGGGATAAACTTCGGTCGAATCGGGCATACATTCCGATTTTATTTCCTGTATAATCTTATCTAACTTATTATCAAGCTGGGAATCAGCGATAACGAGAGAGATGGTATCAATGCCTGAAGGCATATGCTCGAAGGAGACACCGTTCACCTCGAGTACAGACAGCAGTCTTCTTCCATACCCGATTTCAGTATTCAAGAACGCCCTCTCTATTACGATAATTGTAAAGTTTTTTCGCCCTGCGATTCCGGTTATTGTCCCTGTATGGGTAACCGTACCGGTGTCTCTCACAATAAGGGTACCGGGGTCATCCGGCCTGTTAGTATTTTTAATTTTAACAGGGATTCCCGCCTCCCTGACCGGAAAAATCGTCTCATCATGGATAACATTTGCACCCATGTAGGCCAGCTCCCGCAGCTCCCTGTATGTTATCGTATTTATCGGCCTGGGGTTATCAACAACGTTTGGATCGGCCATAAGAAGTCCGGATACATCGGTCCAGTTTTCATAGACATCGGCGTGCACGCCCCTTGCAATTATCGACCCTGTAATATCAGACCCGCCCCGGGGGAAGGTTTTGATCTTTCCATCGTGCGCGCATCCATAAAAACCCGGTATAACGGCTTTTCTGTGTTTTAAAAGGCGCCTGTTTGTTTCTGCCTGTGTTCGTTCTATATCTATCTTACCGTATTTATTAAAAAATATTATTTCGAAAGGATCCACAAAATCATAGCCAAGCAGTGCGGCAAGAACCAGCCCGATGAGGAATTCCCCCCTGCTTGCTGTGTAATCAGCGGAAGCTCCGCCTGAAATCTTTTTTTTGATATCATCAAAATGAGGCTCCAGATCAATAGAAACGTCCCTGTCCCTGACAATATCGAGATAACGATCAATAATTATCTGAAAAACTTCATCGATCGGTACGTTTTGCTGGACATGAGCATGGCAGAGATAGAGAAGGTCTGTGATTTTCCGCTCCGATGCTATACGTTTTCCCGGGGCTGACGGTACAACATAGCATCGTTCTTCATCTGCACAGATAATTTTCTGTACTTTACGGATTTGATTCGCGTCGGCAAGGGATGTTCCGCCGAATTTGACTACTTTAATTCCCATTTAAACAATTCCTCCCTAACTATTTATTTTCAGTAACCAGGAGATTAAAGTCATTGCTTAAAAATAAAATATCTTTAGAGTGTATTTAATAATATTTACTTTACGACTATATTCAGAAGCTTATTTTTGACAATTATCACTTTAATGATGTTTTTTCCTTCGGTGTATTTCCTGATTTTCTCATTTTGTAAGGCTGTTTTTTTAAGAACCTCCTCTTCAGTGTCCCTCTGAACTTCCATTCTTGCCCTGAGTTTACTGTTTACCTGGATTACAACGGTAACGTTATCCTGAAGTGTGAGAGCTTCGTTATATTCCGGCCATGGCTCTTTTGAAATATTGCTCTTATACCCCACCCTGTGCCATATCTCTTCAGAAATATGAGGAACGAATGGAGAGAGAAGAATATTAAGTATTTTCAAGCTGAACAGGTATGCTAAAAGTATGTTTTCATTCTTCTCGATGCTTTCGGCTGAGATAGTGTAAGTATAATTTACCATCTCCATGATCGATGAGATTGCTGTATTGAGATGGAAACGGACGTCAATATCTTCCCCCACCTTTTTAATTGTCTTAAATGTTACGTGGAGGATGTCCCTTTCAAGGCCCGCGCATTCGCTGTAAGAAAGGGTTTTTTTTGAGTATGCATCCAGTTTTTCAATACTGCCTTTAAAATGTTTATCAGCGGATTGAAAGAGCCTGTATACCCGGTTTAAGAATCTGAATGCACCTTCCACGCCGCTTTCAGACCATTCAAGGTCCTTTTCCGGCGGTGAGGCAAAAAGAATGAAGAGCCTTGCAGTATCAGCTCCGTATTTTTTCACTATTTCATCAGGATCTATCACATTCTTTTTTGATTTCGACATTTTTTCGATACGGCCGATTTCCACCTTTTCACCGCATTTAGAGCACCTGCCATTTCCGGTTATCTCGGTTGGGTATATATAACCATCATTTTTACAGTAGTGTGTTTCTTTTGTTACCATACCCTGTGTGAGAAGCCGTTCAAAAGGCTCGTCAACGTTAACAAGATTTATATCTCTTAAGAATTTTGTGAAAAAACGCGCGTAGAGGAGGTGAAGTATTGCGTGTTCAATCCCCCCTATATACTGGTCGACGTTCATCCAGTACGCGGTATTATTTTTACTAAAGGGCGCTGAATCTTCCTGAGGGCTGCAGTAGCGCTCAAAATACCAGGAGGAGTCTATAAAGGTATCCATTGTATCCGTCTCCCTCCGGGCTTTTATGCCGCACACTGGACACACGGTATTTACAAAATTTTCACTGGTTTTTAAAGGATTATCATTTTCCGTGAATACCACATCTTCAGGTAGTATTACCGGCAGGTCCTCTTCAGGTACAGGTACTATGCCGCACTTTTCACAGTAGACAACAGGAATCGGCGTTCCCCAGTACCTCTGGCGGGAGATGAGCCAGTCTTTCAGTCTGTAATTTATTGTTCTTTTTCCCATGCCCTCGTTTTCTATGTAGGATGTTATCTTCTCAATACCTCTCCTGTTGGGTAGGCCTGTAATCGGACCGGAGTCAACGTTTATGCCATCATCAATATATGCCTCAGTCATTGTATCAAGATCGAGTGTGCCTTCCCTGTTTTGAATGACGATTTTTATCGGAAGTTCATAGCTTTTTGCGAACTCAAAATCCCGCTGATCATGACCCGGCACCCCCATAATCGCGCCTGTTCCGTACTCCAGCAGCACGAAATTAGCAATATAAAGAGGCACTTTTTCATTATTCAGAGGATTGGTAACGTACTTTCCTGTAAACATCCCTTCTTTTTCATAATCTTCAGAAGACCTCTTAACCTTATCCTCTTTTTTT
>DAOVJS010000062.1 GCA_030673105.1 Spirochaetota bacterium | reverse complement strand
TAATGCGCATCACATTCGCGAGTTGACGTTTATATTAGAGCAGTATGGTCAGGAGTGGGCACAGAAGATGACAGATTTTTTGTTGGAGGTAAAGGAAAAAAAGGAGAAGACCAAACGGGAAGGTTTTGATAAACAAACGATCAAAGGATATGAGGAGAGGTACCGGAGGATTATAGCAGCGGGGATGCTGGCGAACCCGCCACCTGTTGAAAAAGAAACAAAGAAGAAACGAGGTCGTAAAAAGAAGAGTGATGCGTTGAATCTGCTGGACCGGTTAAATCGATATGAGAAAGCGACACTGGCATTTATGTATGATTTTGCTGTACCATTTGATAATAATCTGGCAGAACGTGACATACGAATGATGAAGGTACAGCAGAAGATATCCGGGACGTTTCGAAGTTTTGAAGGCGCATTATCCTTCTGCAGAATTAGGAGTTATATCTCTACAATTAAGAAACGAGGCATGAATGTCATATCGGCGATTCAAGACGTGTTTGCTGACAAGGCTTTATTGCCAGAGATAGGATTAAATATAGCTGAATAGTTACTAAAATATTTTATTTATTTAATGGGTATAACATTTGAACTCAACGGCCCCTGACGCGCCGTATACTCCTGTTGAGCTCCAGCGAGCGGCGTGTCAAGTATCCGCTGAAGCGATTTATTATCCGGCCCTTATCTTTAAATCACCTTCAATGTACCGGTGTATTATGCCGAAAATAAGCGTTTGATGGATTAATTGTTTTTAAAAATATATATTCTTTCTCACTAATATGCGGTACCGCATAAATATAATTATCAATAATAACAAAATATATTTTTTGTCCGGGATAATTTTTCTGGTCAGGATGGTCCGCAATTTTCCAGATATCTCCATGAGATAAATGAAATATTACTTGTTCAAAGGATATTTTTCTTTCTTTTTTCAGCCACTCATTTTTTTCCGGATTTGTTATGCTGTTTAAAGTCAAAAATCTTTTTGATTTTCTCTAAATTTAAAAAATCATTTGGCATAAAAACATTGATATCTACATTTTTATAATCGGAGATGTTTCTTGTTATTATTGTATCTAATCCATTATTAATTGTAATAAAATATTGAATACCATCCTCAAAGTCTTTCATATTCGAATTCAACGACTCTCCAATCTCTTTATCTGTAAATGGCAATATTGTTAGTATAGATCTCAATTTTGATATTGTTTTTTTTGCAACGTTTGCATTTTTATTACTGCTTATAATGTAGTAACAATTTGCCAATATTAATGATGATGTGAATCCAATAAAATAGTTCTTTTCAATTAATGAAATTATTTTTTGTGAATTATAAAAAAATGGTTTTCTTTCAAACACCAGATCCAAAATAACATCCGTATCTATAAATATTTTCTCTTTCATAAGAATCTTCTATTTAAGGCATCTTGCAATAATTCTTTATCAGATTTTATTGTCGCAATCCTGGCTATCCCGGATAGTTCTCTAGTAATAGGTGGAATGTTTTTATTATAACTTTCAAAACTGGAAGATAATGATTTAAAATAAAACTCAACTAATTTTGATAAACTTATTTTATTTTTTTTTGCATATATTTTTGCAGTTTCAATTGTTTTATTGTCTAAAGTTAATGTTAATTTTGTAGCCATAATATAACCTCCTGCCTATTGTACGTGTAAATATATATGGATAACACGTGTATGTCAAGTTTTTTCACCGCTGTTCGATCCAGGTATTGATTTTAATTCAGGCAGTGTTTTAACTGAGCCTGACATGGGCGATTACGGGTTGCCGGATCCGCAAAGCTGGAAGATAGCTGATAAGGGACAGCCTGAATAGGCTCTATTTGAAATACCGGAGAGTTCCGGCCTTTTACCAGTTCCTCCCGATAAAATCATCCGGGACTAAATACGTATTTTATACAACTAAAACTACCTTTTCCCGATCTGATCCGTTACTCCCATGTCGAAGACCACACCCGTGTCACCGAGCTGAATAAGATCTCCGGACCTCAGGACCTTTGTTTTAACAGGTTTGTTATTTACAGTTATCGGGCTGGCTGTGCTCGTAATTGTAAAGACACCGTTTTTATTAATAATCTTTGCTTCTGTTTTCGCTATTTTAGGATCGCCCGCAATAGTAATATCCGTACTCCCGCCCGCGCCAATTGTAATCGCCGAACTCTTCGCAGTAACAGGAATTGTGTGCACCACTGTTTTTCTTCCTGTTGATGTGCGCACGCTGAAACTCGGTACTACTTTCTTCTTCTCAAATTTAATCATAGAAAGAAGCCATAACAGCCCGGCCGAAACCGGTATTATGAGAAAAATTAAATAATCAATCCTTTCGGGCGGAAAACCGAATATTGTCCCCGAATAATAAAACCTTTCTGTTTCAACCGGCATGCCTTCATCCCGGAAGCTTACCTTCACAAGTTTCTTCTCAGCAGGTTCCATTCCGGCGGAATAAGTCACAAGATACTCATTTAATATTTGATCACGGATCATATTGTACAGATCTTCAAGCCGCCCGGGATCATAAACAGAAAAATACGCGCCTCCTGTCTCTTCTGCAATGCGCCTTAAATTCTTTCTGTCAGCCTTTTTACTCAATCCTATCGTGAATACAGAGATCCCTTCCTTCTGAGCGGAATCTATCGCTCCCTCTATTCCATATCGCTCGGGAAAATGGGGATTTTTATCTAAAGGAAAATTCTGCCCGTCCGAGAGCACAATAATAATTTTCCTTCCTTTTGAGACCCGCAGATAATTTACAGCCTGATAAAGAGTTTCATAAAGTTCGGTATATGCCTCCTCTTCCAACGGTTTTTTTATTTCAATTATAGCTTTCACAATTTTTACCCTATCGGTGGTTAAGGCTGTCTCTGTATCTATTTTAACATTAAAGGTAAACAGGCCCACCCTGTCCAGGGGGTTTTTAATTTCTTTTAAAAGAGATGTAATGGCCTCTTTTGCGTATGTTATCCTCCATATTTCCTGATCAGTGGAATTTTTTATCTTTCCGCTGCCGTCCCAGTACATGCTTCCGGAATTATCCAGAACAAGCAGCAGGTTAATTCCCCGGTTAATATTAACACCTTTCTCAAAAGCAAGTATCTCCCTCTCCCGTCCGGTATGGTTTTCCGGCGATTCAAATATCTCGAAATTATCTATACCCAGGTCCTTTACCGGTTTTCCGTTTTCGTCCGTCACACTGAGATAAACTTTTATTTTCTGGTTTAACAGAAGAGAATTACTGTCAATCTGGGAAATTCTTATGGATTCAGAAAATGCATTTGAAAATGAAAAAAAGAGAATCAAACATATATTACAAAGCAGCATTACTGATTTTCTGACCTTCATCAGGGCCTCCACCACATCTATTTCTTTCTAAATTGAAACTGCGCCTCCCCGACACGTATGATGTCACCGTTTTTTAATCTAACCCGTTCGGCTCTGTCATCATTTACGAAAGTTCCCGGCTTTGAGCCGGCATCTGTTAATATAAAATCATTTCCTTCCTTTTTTATCAGCGTATGAACATCAGCCACGTTAGTATATCCGTTTATACCTATCTCTGTTTTTCCAGATCTGCCGATATTTGTCACCCGCCCGGTGATGGGAAACTCTTTCCCCTTGTATCTGCCATTTAAAAGCTGCATGGAAGCCTTTGCAAGCCTGTTTTCTATTAAACCGTAAAACATACCTATCAAAAACCCCATAATGATCAACCCGACCAGTCTGGCAAACATATTTTCAGGAGAGTAGATTCTCATATACTCCACAGCCAGTCCTCCAAGAATGCCTCCAACAAATCCGCCGATAATTCCATTTCTAACTTTGGCTAACGACATGTTTCGCAGGCCGTGCGCGACTCCTATACATATTCCGAATATTGCCCATCCAATGGCCCTTGACACCGGAATACCGATTTTTTGAAAACTGTAATTCGAGTTGAAGAATGTTGTGCCTATGTATAATAAAGCCGCCTGGCCTGCCACAAATCCTGCCAATCCGCCTATGATTCCGGTAATAATTCCCATTATGATTCCGGCTTTGATTTTTTCTTTTGAAACTGCAATAAGCCCTTCACTCATTCCAAAACAGATGCCCATAAACAGGCCGACTGTGATCCCCAATGCAGCATTAAATATTAGAAGGGTCGGGAAATCTGCCTGATAATAGATTATTACCTCCGCAAAGGGCCAGGCAAGCATCCCGCCTATTATTCCTGCTAAACCGAAGAAGACAATCCTCATTAAAAGCGACATGAGATCCTCTCTATACTATTTTTTCTTCCTTCTTATTTGTATCTTCTTTTCTTCTTTATTATATGATATTTTTACCGCGGTTGTTTGTTCAGGAGCAATCTTAAATTGATGGTGTTCGGTATGCCTCTCATCTTTTTTAACCGTTAATATATAATTTCCCTCCGGTAATACAAACTCCTTCACACCTGCCGTTGTTCTGCCGTACTTAACGAAATCCTTCTTCATTTCACCCAGATAACTCTCTTTTCGATTATCGATTAATATTTCCAGTCCAGCAAAATCACTTTCGATTATCAGTATGCCCGGTTCTTTTATAAGGCTCACTTCTGCCAGGGCTGAATCGAGACCGCTCTCAACATAAAATTTCGCAGTCCCGGGGTAATAATGAGGCGATTTAAATTTAAACGAGTAATTTTTTCCTGATTTTAAACGCTTACTTAAATACCTTTTCAATTTTTTACTGCTGTTAAATTTTTTCCAGTCAATCCATTTTTCATCATCTTCCAGATAGAAGGATATATCCGTTTTCTCGTAAATCGATTCACCAGTTTCACTGTCAAAAACATTAATAATTATTGAAATGGGTTTCGGTCCCGATTCTTTTAGATCAAACCGGATAATTCTCTTTGTATAGGTTTTTATATCCTGCTTTTGAATTTCCCTCGGATTAAGATAAAAGGATTTATAATACTTCTGATTTTCAAGAATAAGTTCCATCGAATAGTTCCCTGCCGGCAGATAGATTGTCTTTGTAGATAAAAGATTTTTTTCAGCTTCCTCTATCTCCTTTTCTTTGAACAAAAGCTCCTTTGCTTTATAAAACAGCGTACCTTCTGAAGAAACCAATCTATAGCTGTGGACACCGGCTTCATCCTCCGCTTCTGTATCGGAGCCTGTCAAATGGACGAAAGCATATATCTGAGCGGTTTCCTTATAATAATCAGCCGGTATAACAGCTCTCACCATAATACTTCCATATTCCATATTTTTAAAGTACTCATAAAAATAACCCTTAAAATAGAAGAACAATCCCCCAAAGGCCAGCAGGGCTAAAACTATAATTCCAATGGTCAGTTTTAGTGAAAAGCTTGTTTTCTTTTTACCAATCTTGATTAAGGTTGAAAGGGTGGCTTCCGGCTCTGATAGATACCTTTTTATGTCATTATTGATATCTTTCTGGTCTCTGTACCGCCGGGTGAATTTTGAAATTACGTTCAGCAAATACTGAATGTCCTTATATCGTCTGCTTATCCTGGCGTTCATAGTCTTTTTGATAATTCGTTTCAAGATTCCCGGTATGGAAGGATTTTTCTTTTTCGGGTTTACATAAATGCCCCTGTTGATAAGATTGATGGTTTCAGCGTTAAACTCTGTAGGAAATGGTTTTTCCCCGGTCAGCATTTCATACAGCATGACCCCCATAGAATAAATATCCGCTCTATTATCAACCTTTCTGGTATCGGTAATCTGCTCAGGAGACATATATGAGGGAGTCCCGAGTGTCATCCCCGCTTTTGTTAAACCATCATCATATGCTTCTTTAGAAGTAGCGATTCCGAAATCAACTAATTTGACCTCACCCTCTTTGGAAATTAAAATATTGGCTGGTTTTATATCCCTGTGAATGACATCCTTATCATGCGCGTACTTCAGGCCCCTGCAAATATCATAAAAAATCAGCAATGCGGCTTCGTTTGAAAGCCTCCCCTTTTCCCTTATGAGTTTATCCAGACTGATTCCATCAACATACTCCATGACTATATAATATGAGGAACCCGCCCTGAAGTGGTCATACACCGGGACAATATGCTCGTCCCTGAAATCAATCATCAATGAGGCTTCTCTTTTGAATCTTTCAATAAATCCGCCCCCGCCCCTCAATGTCAGCTGTTTTAATATAACAAGCCTCTTTAATGTGGGATGTTTTGCAAGATACAACGTACCCATGCCTCCCTTGGCAATCTTTCCAACAACAGTGTACTTTCCGATTTTCGCAGTTTGTCTTGGCATTTTTGATCTCTTATAAAAATTGTAGTTTTACATTAACTTATCTAAATTTTCCTTTATCTCAATTACATCCTCATCAAGGTTAATATCCCTGTCTGCATCAATCATTGCTATTATGAATTTACCCGGATTGTGGATTTGGACATACCTTCCGCCTGCTCTCAAATTATATAATTCCCGGACCGGCCTGTGCCCGCCAAAATAATAACAACCCGCAGTGCTCTTTCCATCAAGGTAATAACCGAGCATCCTGATGACACTTCCCTGCTCCGCGTCATTGTTGTCTGTCCATGTGAGGCCCTCTACAACCTCCGGCCTAATTCTGTATTCAATCACGGCTTCCCTGTCATAAAAAGACATGGGCTCTGCGTGAGAAATCAAAAAATTTCTCCCTATGGCCAGGAGCGGTAAATTCTTTTCAAACATGTAGTATGCGTCTAAAAACGCCCTGCCATAAAATTTTTCAACATACTCCGCCACCATGGCACCTTCATATGAGAATTTTCTGAACGGATAATTCCCTCCGCCGTATTCATTCGATATATTCTCGTGATTTCCCTTCAAAAAATGAAAATTGTCGGGAAAGGCCAATTTAGCCTCAATAACCATTTCCATTACACCCAGGCTTTCTCTCATCTCTTCATCAATATTTTTATGCCTCCTGTATTTTTTCTTGTACTCTTCAAATGCCGCAGCCCACCTTTCAGCCGCCCTTCTTTCAGCATGAAATCCATCCCCGACACAAACTACCTGAACAATATCACGGGCCAATTTTTGTAAAATCGAATGCCCATCCCTATCTTTATAAAGCATTAAATTAAGAAAAAAATTCAGTCTTGCATGAATATCAGGAACAATAATTGTAGGAATATTATGATTCAGATTTATTATTCCACCGGGCAGGCCTGAAGAATCGTAAGGTCTTAGTCTTTCATCTTCATTTTCTAATAAATAATTTATCTTTTCTAAAAGTTTTAAATAATCTCCGCATTCAGGCGGAGTTTTTCTTCTGTAGATCTCAATCAGTGTTTTTTTTAACACCTGATATTCTTCTGTTTGCAAAAACCCTTCAGCACTCATCCTGTCCCTTATTATAGTACATCGGGATGTAATATTCTGCTTTTTTTAAACCGGAAAGGGAAAGCCTCTCTTCTTCTGTACAGGAAACAGCTCCGAATTCGCGCTCTTAATCCGAAATTATTGTCTTATTTACCTCAACAAATTCTTCCTGAATAATCTGTGTTGCCTCTGAAATCTTTTCTTCCTGTTCCTCCGCGCTGTAATCGCCTGTAAGAACCGCTATTTTGAAAATAGGGGATGTGTTTTTAACAGGTCCGACTTCAAACTCAATTGTATCATCCACAGCAACATCTTTAGCAAGTACGGAGCCTTCTCTCTCTGCTGTATCAGGCACATCACTTCGCAGGCCAATACTCGCATAACCGGCCTTTCTAACACCATCGACTACAGGACCGATATTAACAAGAGAACCTGAATATGTGAGTGCCAGCGCACCTCTTTCATCATCTTTTTCCAGTGATTCAACCTCTTCCATACTTAGTTCCGCGATCTTTTCTTCAAACACCTGCTTCTTCTCAAGCCATCCTTTTGCTATCTTCTCCACAGACTCATCACCTTCAGGAAGCCCGGATGTCCTTGTTATTTCCTTAATATGACTCTGTATCTCCTCCGGAACCTGGTCTAAAAATTCACCCATATAATATCTCCTTAATTTGATTAATTGAGGCTGTCTCACAACCTCATATTAAATTATATACCACTTCCGCCGGTAATTTCAAATTTTTATTCTTGATAGAATCGGCTGCGGACCTTTTAGGCAACTTCATAAATTTACTTCTGATACTAAAGCCGCATTGGGCGTTGTGCCCCGGCTAATCAGTATTTACCGTACTCCTGCAATGCTTCCCACATGGCCATAATATTTTCAGGAGGAACATCAGGCTGGATATTATGAACTGTGTTGAACACAAATCCTCCCCCTTGCGCGAACTGGTCGATTCTTTTTTCCACTTCATCTCTTACTTCCTGAACAGTTCCTCTTGGGAGAACATACTGGGTATCCACCCCGCCTCCCCAGAATGTAATATCTTTGCCAAAGTCCTTTTTCAGCTGAACAGGGTCCATATCTTTTGAGGTAAATTGAACCGGGTTGAGAATATCAATTCCACTCTCTATCAAATCCGGAAGTATATAGCGAGATGAGCCGCAGGTATGGAAAAAGATGTAGAGGTCGGGCTTCTGCTTCTTTATTACAGAAAATATCTTCGAATACCAGGGTTTAAAATAGCGTTCAAACATCTCATAGGAAAAAACCGGCCCTGTCTGCATGCCAAAATCATCCGCGTACAGGACAACCTTTATATCATCACCCAGGTACGGAATTGCCCATTCCCAGAACTCAATATCAAGTTCGGCTAACCTGCCAACTATGTGGTGTGTAAGGGCCGGGTCTGCCGCGAGCGCGTAAAAAGAATCTTCATATCCAAGAAGCCATTGAAAGGTCTGAAGCAGGCCGACAGTCATGCCGACTGTGCCCAGGCAAACAAGGCAATCAGATTTTGAGAGCGCTGAAGCTTCCGCTTTAATCCCTTCGAGCCGGTGCTCATCCTTTGGGTCTGGCCATTTGTACTTTTTAACATCATCAAGTGATGCACCCTTTAACGGGTGACCGACCATATCAAAATACAGCCCATGGGGCAAGGGCTTTCTCCATGTTATTCCCCATATATCGGTGTACTGCTCATACTCAGGGGTTTTTTCAAGTTTTAATGCCCACCCAAAGGGGCTTCCGGTTAAAACTCCTCTTGTATCTACCTTAAGGCGCACCAGAATATCTTCATCGACTCTGGCAAGGCCCTGCACCATGTCGAACAGTTCAGTCTTCTTTTTTTCCATCCCGAGGTAATCTCTCAGCCTGTCATAGGCCTTATAATGTATCCCGGAGACAAGTGTACTGGTAAGGTCGTACGGCACCCTGTCAGGCTCCTCGTGATTTAAAACCTTAATAACACGCTCTTCCGAAGTCATATCTCAATCTCCTTTTTGAACATAAAATGTAACATCAGATTGGAACTGTGAATAAACTTTCAATCATTATGGGACAGTCTAATCAGAGGTTGCGTGACAACATCAATTATACTACACTTTTTTTTAGTTGTATATTATAAACAGGAGACTAAAACCTCCTGAACAGGAACTTCTGAGGAATTAAGTTGTCTAAATGAATGAAAAAACAAATAAGTCCTGCGCGGGACAGGATGAAGACACAGTATCAATTAAATCCTTCCTTGCAGGGGACAAGAAAACCTTTGATAAACTGGTATTAAAATATCAGGACAGGGTTTTTAACCTCTGTTATCGTTTTTTAGGTGATTATGAGGAGGCGAATGACAGCGCCCAGGAAACCTTTATCAAAGTCCATAACTCTTTGAAGAATTTCAGGTTTGAGTCAGCTTTCTCAACCTGGCTTTACAGGATAGCGGTCAACACATGCAAAAACAAGCTTTCATCGTTAAAATTCAGGTTGAATCAAAGAATGGTCCGTCTTGACAGAGAAAAAGCGTCAGATGAAGACTGCCGTTTAACTGAAATACGGGATGAATCTCTGTCGCCTGAAGCTGAATTAGAAAAAAAAGAGAGGGAAACTATTATCCAGAAAGCGATAGATTCTCTTCCAAAAGATTATAAATCTGTGGTTGTACTGCGGGACATTGAAGGATTATCTTATGAAGAGACGGCAGAGATAACCGGCTATAACATTGGTACAGTAAAATCAAAACTTTCCAGGGCGCGGGTACGACTGAGGGAAAAACTAAAGGGGCTGATTTAAATGGATTGCAGGGAGGTTAAAAAATTTCTCATAGAATATTTCGATGGTACTTTAGATAAACACACAAAAGCCCTGGTACAAAAACATCTCAGCGCCTGTAAAGACTGTTCAGATGAGCTTGCCGTTTTAAAAGCCTATAAAAACAGCCTATATTCATTAGAAACGGTTACGGCCCCTGCGGATTTTCTGGAGAAAGTCCACGAACGCCTGGAAAAACGTACAGGATTAAAGAAGTTACTGCAAACTATTTTTGTGCCTGTACAGTTAAAAGTACCGCTTGAGGTCGCAGGCGCCGTGGCAGCAGCAGCAGCTGTTATCTTTGTCCTCAGGGTTCAATTACAACCGCGTCCGGAACAGATCGCATACGCTCCTTCCGTGTCTGAACAGGAATCAGTTAAAAAGAAATCCATGAAAGAGCCGCTGGAGATAGTGCCTGAAGGTGAGGCTTTCGGGTCAGGGGTAGAAGATGCAGGTGAAACTACAGAAGAAAAGCCCGTTGAGCTGGCGCTTTTGATAAAGCCTCAAATGTCTCAAGTTCATGATATGCCTGAAACAGCTATGAGAGCAGCTATGAAAGCAGCGCCCTCCGAGAAGATGAAAGAATTAACTGCTGAGGATGATGAATTAACAGCCGGTACGAGCTTAGAGGAAGAACCCGCAGAAAGTGAGAGAGCTGCCATGCCGGTGTATTCTCTGAACGAGGCATTCTCCATGGTTAAAAATCTTATAGAAGCTTCAGCAGGAAATATAATCTCAGTGGAGTACAAGACAGAGACCGGCATACCTCATTATATTACCGCAGAAATCCCTGCCGAAAATTACACCTCCTTTCTCGAAAGGTTATACCAGATTGGAGAACCGGAAGAGATTCCCGCATCTGAAGATATGAAAGATCAAGGCCTTGTTCTGCTCCAGTTAGAGCTTATCCTCTCCTTTTGACAGGATTTTTTA
>DAOVJS010000208.1 GCA_030673105.1 Spirochaetota bacterium | reverse complement strand
GATTATAGCGCTGTCTATGAGCCCTTTCGTGCCCCTTACTGACAGGGCGTTTTTAAAATTGTCCAGCATAAGCCGTGTCGGCACTATTGAAGGAGGTCTTGTATAAAATTCTCCCAGGGCCTTAAAAGATCCACTTATGATCCAGTATACCGGAAATAGAAAAATGAGCAGTACAATAATGATTAGAATCCATCTAACAATATTGATAATAACTTTTGTTCCTGCTTTTTCACCAGCTTTTAATTGTTCGTTTTTCATCGCCGATCACCCCTGTGCGCTGATCTTACTGCTTGTTGTGAATTTTAAAAATATGTTTGCAAGAATAATCATGAAAATTATCTGTAAAACTCCCATGGCCATCGCGTAGCCGATGTCCAGGTATTTCAATCCTGTAATGTATGTAAGCAGGCTTAGGGTTTCTGTAGCAGAACCGGGCCCCCCCTGTGTTAATATCATTACAGGGTCAAACATTTTAAAAATGAATATCGTTCTCAGTAAAACTATCAGGACAAACATCGGCCGTAATAGAGGAAGGGTTATCTGCAGAAAAACCATTACCGGCTTCGCGCCGTCTACATCTGCTGCCTCGTATACCTGGTTCGGGATTCCTTCCAGCCCGGCCAGCAGAACGAGCGCTACAAAGGGAGTCCACTGCCATGTATCGACGATAAGAATTGAGAGCAGCCCCCAGAAGCGGTTGCTGCTGACCCACAGGGGCTCTCCCAGGCCTAGCTTTCCCAGCGCGTAGTTGAGAGGGCCAAAAACATCATTGAGAATGAGTTTCCAGTTTAAACCCGCAACCACAGGAGCAATTAATACAGGTATTAGTATGAGTGCCATTACCACTGATCTGAGTTTAAAGGGCCTTCTCAAAAGGAGCGCGATACCCAGCCCCAGTAAAGACTGCACAATGATTCCGCTTACCATAAGAATAACCGTGTTGGAAAACGCGTTTCCGAATCGAATGTCCTGAAACAGATTGATGAAATTTTTAAACCCGCAGAAACGCGGAGGAGTGGGAACGGCAAGTTTCCATGTCCTGAAGGCATTGACAAACATAAAAAACATCGGCCCGATTGCCAGGAACAGCAGTATGATGAAAGCGGGCGCGATCATGCCGAAAGCGAGTTTCTTTTTAGGGTCCCAGTATACACTCTTAACCGTTGTCAACGTCGTTTCATTTTCTTTCATTTTTTTACCTGTTTCATTTCATCCTTAAATAAATATTTCATTTAGTAATTTGCATATGCCTTATTATATATCAGGGCGCCAGCCGTAAATAGGGCCGGCACCCTTTTTTCATGTCATGAGCAGCACATTACTTTATGTATCCAAGCTCTTTCCACACGCTCAACTGGGAAAGCCATATAGCCTTCTGGCTTTCAAACCCCAGAGAATCGCTTATTTTATTCCACTCCGATGCAACCTTATCCAGCGCTTCTTTATCACCCATTTCTCCTGATAGCGCCTTATGGATATACAGATCCAGTATATCCATATATTCATTGGACCCTGGAATACTCAAATCCGGATATCCGTTTTCAAGATTTGCCTGGATCGCATCAAGGTAATTTTTACAGTCATCCACAGGTACCTCGCCCTGAGAAAAATCCGCAAGGTACTTTGACAGTTTCTCCGGAGCGTTCACATGGGAATACCTGAAAGGGTCCTCTCCTGTGCGCGGGTCAAAACAGAAATCAATACTCGCTTCCTGGCTCATATATGAAGCTACCCAGAATGCCTCCGCGGGGTGTTTTGTTGTAGAGGTTACTGCCAGGACTCTACCGAAAGGCATTGTCGCCTTATACTGCAGCTTTCCACCTGCCATAGCTCCGGGAATGTGCGAGATACCGACCTTGCCGGCAACTACCGATTCCTCCTTATTATAGCTGAATTTGAACAGATCGGTCCAGAGGATGAATGTGGCGAGGTTTCCCCCGAGGAAACTGCCCCTGTTTTCCATGTAGCCCCACGACAGGATTCCGGGAGGAGCAAACTTTGCCATTTCCTTGAGCTCTGCCAGAGCGTTTATCCCGGCCTGGCTGTTTATCATAGGTTTCAAGTTTTTGTCGAAATAGATACCATCGTAGGCGGTGAAGTGATCCATCCATTCAAAATGACACCACCCCCGGCCAAGAAGCATTCCATTACCGTAAAAATCGTTTTTTAAAGTTTCACCTGCAAGCATCTGTCCCTTTTTACGGGTAAAGAATTCAGCAACATCCCGCGCCTTGTCCCAGGTTTCGGGAACGCCCAGTTCGTAACCGTATTTCTTTTTAAAATCAGCCCTTTCCCCGGGATGCTCTAATAAATCTTTGCGGTAGTAGTACACGTGAACATCTCCATCATAGGGAAGCGCGTACAGCTTATCTTCGTACATGCAGTAGAGCTTACGGAAAGGTGTAATGATGTCATCAAGCTTGGGGTCTCTTACTTCAAGAAGATCATCCATCGGCCTCAGATTTCCCATATTGACAAACTCAGGTAAAAATAGGGGGAACAACATCACCAAATCAAACGCGCCGGTCCCGCTCAAAAACTCGTTCTTCAATTTTGTATACACATCTGCCTGCGCGACGGGATTCAAAATGATCTCAATCCCCGACTCTGCTTTAATTTTGTCCTTGAACAGCTCAAATGGAAAAACATTAATTCCACCGTCAACAAAGACATTGATTTTGGTGCCCGGTGTTATCGTGAGCTCAACCTCTTCAACAGGCTCTTCCCCTTTCTCACTCTTTGCCAGGCAGAGGGCGGTAAAAGAGAAAGTAAAAATCAGGATAAAACTAACTACAAGAAACTTTTTCATGTTCTCCTCCTTAAAATAAAATTGTATTCATTTTCATTACAAAAATCTAAAAACAGCCTGTTAATACATTAAAATCTAATTTTATTAGTGAAATATCCCTCCTTTCTTCACTTAAATTTACCATCTTACAATATTCTTTTACCGCTTTCCTCTGAAAACATACATATTCGTTTCTCATCAAAGCGGAAGAAGATATCATCATCCGTCTTATAGGTGACACCGCTTTCGACCTCTATTAATAATTTTTCACCACTGCATACCGCCATGAGATAACCTATTTCGCCCATATCCTCGTATGAGTAAATTCTGCCCTCTATAGCGCCGGGATGAGATTTCTGACACAGTTGTATATATTCCGGCCGGACCCCCATTACTACCTTTTTATTTAAATATCCTGTGAGGTCCTTTCCGGACGTAATACGAGCCGGCAGGTCAAATATTTTTTCCTCGCATTTCACTTCTAACCGGTTCTTATTATCAGGAACCAGATTTCCGTGCACGAAGTTCATCGGAGGCTCACCGATAAAATCCGCAACAAAAAGATTATAAGGATCGTCATACAGCGCTTCCGGTGTGCCTATCTGCTGGAGCTTACCCTCTTTCATCAGCAGGATCCTGTCTGACATAGCGAGGGCTTCAAGCTGGTCATGGGTGACCAGAATGAAGGTGAATTCGTTAAGTTTTTGAATTCTCTGTAATTGCACACGAAGGTCCACTCTTTCGTGAGTATCTAAATGGGAGAGCGGTTCATCAAGCAGATAAATTGAAGCCTGTCGAATAAGGGCGCGCCCGAGAGATATTCTCTGCTGCTGTCCGCCTGACAGAGCACCCGGCTTCATATCTCTGTACTCTTCTAAATGGAGGAGAGCCGCTGTTGATTTTACCCTTTCTTTTATCTCACTTTTATTAAATTTTCTGGCCCGCAGGGGAAATGCAAGATTCTTATACGCGGTTAAATGAGGGTAAAGCGCGTAGCTCTCAAAAGCCAGTGCTATATCTCTGTCACGGGGTTTTATATTGTTGATTATTTGACCGTCAAGGTATATATCGCCGCGGGTTATGACTTCCAGGCCGGCTATCATT
>DAOVJS010000114.1 GCA_030673105.1 Spirochaetota bacterium | reverse complement strand
TGATCAGGCCGATATCCATTCCGGCCGCCGGTTCGATACTGTGCAGGCCGTCAATTCCTATTTCATCAACAAGTATATCCAGAAGGACAGTTGTGTTTCCATCCAGATGTTTAATGAAGGGCACCCCATAGCTATGACATTCATCGACGATCCTCTTGAGACCAGGAGCCATAAACTTTCGGAACATCTCCGGAGAGAACAGAGGTCCTCCCCCGTGGCACCAGTCCACCGCTCCAAGGATTCCGTCCACACCCATCTCAAGTTGCGCTTTCAGTATGGGTATTACTCCTTCCGTTGTCGATTCCATGTATCTTTCCACCAGTTTGGGTTCATCGACCATGGTCTGTAAGAAAAGAGGTAAAAAGGGAAGAAACGTGGGGCATGAAATATCCGCCGCCCCTAACACGAACATCCCGTCCTCCTGCGCTTTTTCTCTTTTCACGGCAATCCTGAGAGCCTCCAGCCCATCCTCAAGGCAGGGGTGGAGCGGGACAGTTTCAGCCCGCTCCAGATAGTCAACATATCTTCGCAGCTCTCTGATTCCACCCTCTTTTATTCCATCGTCCACGGTGACACAGGTATCACTTTCCTCTTCGTATTTCTCGACTGACCAGAAACCATGCTCTTTACTCTCAATGCGAAAAGTGTTCCCGGCTGTCTCCGTTATGGTAACGTCAAAGATGCAGTTAGCTGTGATATTGTCCGGAAGCCCCATCTCAACCGGAACCAGATACTCAGTGGGTCTGAACCAGAACATATCAAAACCAACCTTCTCGTACATCTCCAGCATACCCTGAACATTTTCCCTGATAATAGCCATCCTTGCTTCTCTTCCCTTCATGCCCGCTCTGATACTTGCCGCCTTCGCCTCTCCTGTGCCGAAGCCCGTGATTTTTCTGCCGAGCACACTTTTTAGTACCGGGTTCGCTACAGTGAGCTCAAATATGGGAACCCTGTCCGGCTCTCTGTGAGACAGAGCTGTTTTTACCCGTTCTTTTTTAGTCATTTTTTTTACCGCCTTAAATCTTGAGTTTACCCTCCCGAAAAGTTTTGATATATTCCAGGCAGCTCTCATCTTTTTCCAGCAGGGCGTTTGATGCTCTCAGGGTAGTCATGAGCGCCTCATCGAGAGGGTCCAGGAAAATGGCATCCACACCCGCTTCGATCAAGAGAGGCAGGAAAGTGCGATTAATAAGTCTTCTGCCGGGCAATCCAAAGGAAACCGCGCTCAAACATACTACGGTATTGATCCGTGGAAACAGCTCCTTTATCATTCTAATGGTTTCCAGTGTTTGCAGGGCTTTTCCCGTACCCACACTTATTGGCTCGATCAAACAGTCGAGGTAGAGATTGTCCGGATTGATATCCCGGTCTCTAATAACCTGGATGAGCTGCCGGGCCACTTCTACTCTTTTTTCTGCTGTGGCCGGAATACCATCTTTATCCATACAGAGAGCAATCAGTGGACAGTTGTACTCCTTCACTAAAGGAAGAACGCCATCCATTTTTTTTTGTTCAAAGATGATGGAATTGGCCCAGGCTTTTTCTTTGTCCCGGCAGACCTCGAATCCCGCCCTGATAGCCTCGGGGCTGGAACTGTCCAGACACAGGGGAATGTTTACCACTTCCTCTATCGCCCTGACAGCCCATCTCATGTTTTCCGCTTCATGGAAAGGACTTCCAACATTGACATCAAGCACATCTATTCCAGCTTCAACCTGGTTAATTGCCTCCTTTTGTATAAACTCCGCATCCCTGTCCTCGACCGCCCGGGTTATACACTTCCTGATTGTGTTGATTTTTTCTCCAATAAGCAGCATCGGTATATTCTCCTGGATTATCCTTCCAAGGTTCCTGTCCCTTTCCCGCTGTCCGGGGTACGGCTCTTTTAATTTTATTATACCGGCCGATGACATTATGGCAAGGAAATAGTTGTAACCTTAAATTAAGATAGGTTCAAATCTTTATTCACATTTATTATGGTCTGTAAGCATGGACCAAAAGGTTATGCCCTTTCAACCAGGGGTGCATCGTTTTGAGGTTTATGAATAGGTAATTAAAGATAAAACGTTAGCCAATTTAGCGACAGCTTAATTTTCGCGGATGAAGAGCTTCAGTCTTTTTTGTAATCATTGATTTTTTGAACTATCTCCCCGGGATTCGGGAATCGGCCGGTTTCAGACTTTGAGAATATCAATTCACCATTCACAAAAACGTCAAAGCTTCCGATTTCCCCGGCGACTAATTTGACTTCAACGCCAAATACGACCTTTAATTCTTCTGCCAGCTTGTTAGCTTTTGACCGGAAGCCGCATGTCAAGCAGTGATGAATTTCAATTAAAATATTCTCTTGCTTTACTTGAGAGTCACCATCATTGTTACCTTCAGCAAATAACCCGATAGATATGATCAGGAAAAAAGACAATACAATTACAAACTTTGCCGGCATTATACCACTCCTCCCATAATATTTGCTCATATGCACTTTCTGACATCTGCTGCTTCTCTGTCACATTATACTATGCTCTAAAACCGTGTCAAGAAATTGTGTAATTCTCCGTGTAGAATGAGTAGAAAGGCTTATCTGCGTTAGTGCCGCTGGTGTTGGACCAGGACGGGACCTCAATTTTCCATCTATATTCGATAGAATTTTCAAGCCTCTTGTTCTTGGCAGGACCTTTGCGGATATGTATAGGATGGAGCAAATTATAATAAGTACTGATGAAAAGTATTTTAAGTGTCTGGCGGCAATTGCCTATTAAAAATATTACCTGCCGGCTCATTATAAATCATCGGTCTTTCTTTCTTCGTCGATGAAATGAAGGCTTTTGAGAATTTCCGGGTTCTTTTCGCTGAATACCACCGCTCCTGTTTTACATTCGATGAGAGAGTATAGCTCAATATCTGAAAGTTTAACATAATATTTTGTCTTACCCCATTCTGGCAAAGATTCTAAATATTTTTCTACATCATCAAAAGTTTTCATTTCCTTATCCGCTTCTATTGATCTCCATTTTCCTAACAAAAGTACATCGTAATCTTTATGAATATACGCGCTCCCCGATATGTACATCATCTCACCTGTATTGTTCCAATCTCCAACGTGCTGAATCCACCCGAGGCCTCTTTCACTTTCAACGATTATGAAACCGTGTAAACTGTATCGCTGCTCCATACTATTTCACTCTTTTGAACCTGTAATGTTTATTGATCAGGTTTAATTCTTAATATATTTTTAATCCGTCTGGCATTAAAAGTCAAAAGAAGAATAAAAGATAAGCTCTTAAATATAGGCAAGTAAACTGTCAATCATTATGATAAGTTATTTCTTGCCTCTTTATTCGTTTTGCAGCTATTAATAGATAAAACCATAAAAGTCTTATGTGGAAACTTGAAAAGATCAGTGTTGAAAGCTACTCTGGATATAAGTTACATGAAAGCCCGAGGGCGTTTACATTCCGAGGCAGACGCTATATCATACGGGAGATTATCGATCGATGGTACGAAGGCAGTGTGAGATCAGATGATCCTGTAATAAACTACTTCAAGGTTCGTGTGGATGACGGCAGGAATTATGTCATTCGATACAATTCATACCAGGATGAGTGGGACATAGTCATCCGCTTTCTCACCGGTTAGACACTCAGGACAAGTACAACAGTATCAGCTTCGATGGGTATGACTGAAAAATTCTATTTGATGGGTAAATTTTAATCGTATATAATTTTTTGATAGGCAAAAATATCTTACCAATTTATGCGGAAATAACCTTTCAAACCAGGGCTGCGGCAGAAGCGATGACCAGGCTAAAAAAAGAGCGGCCGAAACTGTTATTTGGGGCCGGTACAATACTATCAGTCCAACACCTTTTACAGCAAAAGAATGCGGCGCGAAGTTTGGAGTTTCTCCCGGGCTTAATCCTGAATAAGAAGTATTTATTCAGCGGCCATTAAAAAATGACAAAAACCGACCTGCCTTTCAGCTTATCATCTTTTTTTCAATATCGATGTACTTTCTATATATTTCATCATAATTTGCTGATTTTCTGTTACCCGGTTTAAATTTTGTTATCCCTCCCCGCATTTTTTCATAGCCATCGGTTAAATCTTTAAAAATCCCTGTTCCGGCACCTGCAATAATCGCGGCCCCTATGGCCGCGACTTCCGAAGATTCAAATCTCACCACTTCTCTGTTTAAAACATCAGCGATAATTGAACACCAGAGATTACTCTTAGCCCCTCCGCCGATTATCTTTATTTTTTTGATCTTCATGTTTCTAATTTCTTCAATAACTTCCAGATTTTTTCGAATTTGGAAAGCAACTCCCTCAAGCAGGGACCGAATAATATCATCCCTTTCAACTGCGAGAGAAAGACCGTATAAAAAACCTCTAACTTTTTGATTTAAGTGCGGTGTTCCCGCTCCCTCAAAATGGGGATAAAAAAACACCCCATGACTTCCCGGATTTGCGCGCTCAGCAAGAGATGTCAGCTGATCAAAACTCTTATTCTGAAAAAATAATTTTCTTAACCACTCAAAAACAATGCCTGTTGTGCTGATTACTGCTTCCAGAACATAGCTGTTCTTTTTTATAAAACTGAACAGGGGGATTCTTATCTGTTCATCAAAAACCGGTGCCGCGCACTCTACAAGAATCGCGCTGCAGGTCCCCATGGATATCACGGCCGTTTTTTCATCTATCCCCGCTCCTACTCCGGCGCACTTCTGGTCCTGTGCACCGAGTACAGCTGTGACATCCCTTGATAAACCCAGTTCCCCGGCGGCTTTTTCTGTCAGGGGCGCTCGATAGCCTCCAGCGTCTTCAATCACAGGAAGAATGTCAGGGTCAATATTGAAGGCCCTTAAAATTTTACCTGACCAGACACGGTTTTCCACATCGTAGAGCAATGTTCCACCGGCCATTGTGTGATCGGTGACAGCAGTGCCTGTCAGTTTATAATAAATATAATCCAGCGGAAGGAGTACTTTACGGATACGCTTGAATACATCCGGCTCATTATTTCTCATCCATAATATCTTGGGAAGCGAATAAAATTCATTCAATTTCTTCCCGGTGATATGAAAAATATCTTCTGCGGTAAATTTTTTTTCTATCTCACAAACCTCCCGGACAGCCCTGCTGTCCAGCCAGCTGATCATATTACGCAGAGGTTTATAACTCAAATCAACAGGAATGACGGATATTCCCTGTGAACTGAATCCGATCGTTCGAATCTCATTAACATCGACCCCAGGGTCTGTTGTGAGCTTTTTTATGAGTGTTTTTACAATACTCCACAGCAAAAACGGGTCCTGTTCAATCTCGTTTTTACTGATGTTAATCAGGGGATATTTTTGATCCGTGCTTTTTATTATTATTCCACTCTCATCGAATAGTACTGCCTTTATGAGGGTGGTCCCCAGGTCAACCGCCAGAATAGTTCTCATATAAAATTCTCACCTGTGAATGTCAAGCTGAAGATTCGGTGTGGTCATAGTACTCCCGGATAAATTCCCTGTAGTTTTTTATTATTTCTTTAAACAATGCATTGCCGGTCTCCGCGATGGCCGCTGTTGGGTCTCCGTATACGCCTGTTTTAGATGCCGCGACTCCCCAGGTGGACCAGAAAATGCCGCTCACACGGTCAGGTATATCTGAATAGATATCACCCGGGAAGAACCGGGTCTGATACCGGACAATATCCTCATTCGTGGCCCTTTCCATGTGAACGAGATCCGGGGTTAGATGCAAAAGCAGGGCCGTCTCCTCTTCACCGGCGTGCCCGCCGCATCCTCCCATATCTGACTTTCGTACCTCAGGGCCGATAGTTTTACTCATGCCGAGCACATAGGTAACCGCGGGAAATACATTATAGTCGCTTCCTATTCTCCGGGATGCCAGCTCAAGGATTGCAGGGTTGTTGCCGTGAGCGTTGACTATCACAATCTTTTTAAATCCATCCTCTATCAATGACGCAAGAATATCATAGATCATCTGGATCATCGTTTCCGGTTCTTTAAAACTGATCAGCCCCGGCCACCGGGCCACCTGCCGGACCGAATAGGCTGTCCAGACCGTGGGCAGTACAAGAACGGGCAGCTCGCTCACAATATTTTCCGCTACTGCCCTCGAGGTCTCCCTCGCGATTATGCAGTCACACTCGAGCGGCAGATGAGGGCCGTGCTCCTCAACCTGCCCGACAGGCAGGAGAATAAGGCTGTTTTTTTCCGCGGCTTTTTTAATCTCCGGAGAAGTTAGCTGGTAGTAGTAGATGGACATTTTTCACTCCTGTTCTATTATCTCCCGTTATGTGTGATGATAATTTTTAAAAGCTATTAATATTTCATCAATAAAAATTAATAACCTTTTAAAACCATTTATTATTCCTTTGCAGGGCTGAGAAGGTAATTAATCTCATACTTTTTAAAAATTTCTACAAATTCAGTAGGAATATTTTCATCAGTTACAATTATTCCTATTTTATCCAGGGAAATTATATGGGATAAAACATTTCTTCCGAATTTTGAATGATCTGCAACGACTATAATGTCTTTGATGCCTTCAATTGCTTTTTGGAGGTATGAAGCATATATATAGTCGTATATCGTAATTCCTTTTTCTTCTGTTATGCCGCCAGCGCCCATTATTACTTTAGATGGATTGAATTCATCAAGCATCCATGGAATTGAGGGGCCGACTATTGAGCTGTATGAATAATTCACTATTCCCCCAAGCAGGATCACATTAATATTCGGGTTATTTTTTAAAGCGTCTACTATGTCCAGGCCGTTTGTAATTACCGTAACATGTTTATTTTCATCGATATTTTTAGCAACCTGATAGGTTGTGGTGCCGTTGGTGATAAAAATAATTTCTTCATTATTGATAAATTCCTGGGCAGCCTTGCCAATTGTTTCCTTGGTATTGTGGAAGCGTTTTTCACGTTCTTTGTACAGAAAGGTATTGTGTTCGTTATCCATCTCCTGAACAAAGGTAATTCCACCCCTTGTTTTTTTTATTTTTCCTTTTTCAGAAAGGTAATTGATATCACGTCTTAAAGTTGTTAGAGAGCTCTTTGTTGTTTTCAAAAGACCGTTTATCGATACAAACTTTGTTTCTCTGACAATTTTAATAATCAATTCATATCTTTCATAGGGAACCATTTTCAATCTCTTATGTTCTTTAATATTTTGTATTAATAGTACAATTTTCAATAGATGGTGTCAATGGGAATGGTTATTAATGGACTTTATTAATATATTATTGGTTTTTAATGATTTATAGTATTTGTAAGACCTTTCTATTATTATTACTAATGGTAGGAATAAATGAATCCGGTTATAAAAGCTATTAATAATCTCATTATTAATAGCAGGAGCTATGGATGATTATCAGCGCGAGCAGGAGAACGGATATACCGGCATTCTACTCTGACTGGTTTATTAAAAGGCTTGAGGAGGGTTTTGTATTAGTCAGGAATCCGGTGAATGCTCATTTAATAAGCAGGATCAGTTTAAAAGCTGAAGTAGTTGATTTTATTGTTTTCTGGACTAAAAATCCTGAGAATATGCTTTCTAGATTGGGCTGTTTAAATAATTTTCATATTCCCTATTATTTCCTGTTTACGGTTACCTCGTACGGGCAGAGCCTGGAAAAAAAATTACCGTCAAAAAGCGTTATAAT
>DAOVJS010000023.1 GCA_030673105.1 Spirochaetota bacterium | reverse complement strand
TTGAAAAGAGGTACAATGAGGAGGGAAAGAGGCTTGAGGACACCGGGGGGATTATAATCGCTGTGATGGGATGCAACGTCAACGGCCCCGGTGAGGCCCGTAACGCGGATATAGGCATAGCGGGCAGGAAGGACAAGACCGGTATAATCTTCAAGAACGGGAAGCCCTTCAAGACCCTTCCCGAGAACAAGCTCGTTGACGAGCTGATACTCCACACAAAGAATCTCATAGATGAGAGACTTTCTGCCCGCCTCTGTTAAGGGACAGCCTGAATTGTATGTCTATAAGAGGCCGCACCGTCTAAATACTTCATTCGATACTCTAACCGCTTTTTCTTTAAGCAGGCTATTTGTTTCTTCCGTACTTCCGGAAACCGGCATTTTTAAAGCAAAGTAGAACTTAATTTTCGGTTCAGTGCCTGAAGGCCTTACAGATACCTTTATATTGTCGTCCGTGTAAAACTGAATGACATTTGATTCAGGAAGCCCGTCAATAACCTCTTCGCTGTCATCATCACACCGTGTCACCTTTTTAAAAAGGTAGTCTTTAATAACAGTGACCTTTCCTCCCGCGATACTATCAGGAGGATTTTCCCTCAGATCTTGCATGAGAGCCTTTATCTTTTGAGCCCCTTCAGCGCCTTTCAGGGCAAAAGATTTCTGGTATTCCATGTACATTCCATATTTCCTGAAAAGAAAACTGAGAAATGCCAGAACCGAACCGTACTCACCAATAGAATACTTCACCAGTATGAGCGCGAGAAGGGAAGCGATCACACCGTCCTTGTCGCGTACAAAGGTATCAGCCAGGTATCCATAACTCTCCTCAAAACCGAATATAAAGTTCCTGTCCCCCTGTTTTTCAAACCCGTGCATCTTTTCTCCGATATACTTAAAACCCGTAAGAACATTCAAAACATCGATTCCGTAAGTTCCGGCAATCTCGGCCACAAGTTCAGTTGACACGATTGTGCTTATTATAACAGGATTTGCAGGCATCTGCCCCGATTTTTTATAAGCTAACGCGATCAGATATGACAAGAGACAGCCGATCTGATTTCCGTTGAGAGGAATAAAATTGCCATTCTCGTCGGGCACAGCCAGCCCCATCCTGTCACAATCAGGGTCGGTGGCTATAACCATATCGGCATTTTCCATTTTTGCATAGGAAATGGCCCTCGAGAGCGCGGAAGCCTCCTCAGGGTTGGGAGAAGGTGTGGTAGGGAAATTCCCGTCAGGCACACTCTGCTCTTTTTCACAGAGAAGAACCACCCCTTTTATTTTTTCAAGAGCTTTCGGGACCAGTGTAATTCCCGCTCCATGGAGAGGGGTGTAAACAATCTTGATATCCCTGTCAGCTTTTGCAAGCTCTTTTTCAATACCTATTTCAAGGTTTTTCGCGAACTCGCTGACCTTATCGAGGTAAATATTCTCTATACTTGTATCGAGCTCAACGATCAGCCCCTGACTTTTACCTTCTTTATATTTCATCCTTTTTATATCACGGATTATATCAACTTTATTCACATATTCCACTATCCTGCCGTCCGCGGGTGGAGTAACCTGAGCGCCGTCCGGGGAGTATACCTTATACCCATTATACTCCTTCGGATTGTGGCTTGCTGTAATGACTATACCGGCCCTGTTCCCCAGGTGCCTGACAGTAAACGAGAGCAGAGGAGTGGGGCGCATTTCAGGAAAAATAAATACCCTGATCCCGCAGGCAGCAAGTACCCGGGCCGCTTCCCTTGAAAAATCCGTGGAATTATTACGCGAATCATAGGCTATCGAGACACCCCGTTCCCTCGCATCGGGATAGGTGTCAAGCAGGTAATCCGCGAGACCCTGTGTGGCCTTTCCCACTGTATAAATATTCATCCTGTTCGTACCGGAGCTCATTATCCCCCGCATACCGCCGGTTCCAAACTCCAGGTCCTTGTAAAACCTGTCCGTTAGTTCCTTTTCATCATTTCTCTCTATTAAGCCCTGGATTTCATTCCTTGTTTTTTCATCAAACTGCGGGTTGGTCCACTGGCGAGCTTTTTTTAAGATATCTTCATTCATATAAATCCCCCGTTCTACCCTTTACTCTACAATAAGATATCCTTTTTCAGAATTCAAGAATAATTGACTTATAGGATAATATTTAGTAGATTAGGAAAAATTTTTTTGGGCGCTACGATGAAACCTGAAGAATTGAAATACACAAAAGATCACATATGGATTTTTGTCGAAGGGGACACTGCTGCAGTCGGCCTTTCTGATTATGCCCAGAACGAGCTGGGAGATATTGTGTTTGTGGAAATGCCTGAAACGGGCAAAAAGGTAAAAAAGGGTGAGGCTCTCGGTACTGTTGAATCTGTAAAATCTGTCTCCGATATCATCTCACCTATAACAGGGGAAATTGTGGATTTCAATAAAAGCCTCGAGGATACTCCTGAAACGATCAATAAAGACCCCTATGAAGAAGGCTGGATAGTTAAAATAAAACTCGACAGCACGGATGAACTTGATGAATTACTTGATTTTTCAGCTTATAACGAGTTCACGGAATCAGAAATCTAAAACGTAATGCGGTGATACGGAGCGGCAGGCAATTTGGATCATAATTCAGGCATTAAATGTAAAACCTGTCGTATGGGACAACCTCAACTATTTTATTTCGGAAGGCTTCCCTCTATTTTGTTTATTTCCCTGTTAAGAACACCAGCCTTTTCGTAGTCCTCCAGAAAAATAGCTATAAATTTACGCTTGTAAAGATCAACAAGGCTATCTACGGCATTATCCTTCCTGTCCAGGTAGTGAATAATTTTTGAAAGGTCAAACCCTTTCATCTCATTGTTCAGGTCTTCCTGAATCTCCTGGAGCTTCACGATTTTGATATTTATTAGTTCCTGCCCGCCCCTTTTTTTCACCAGCCTCCGGACATTCTCCATAATTTCTCCGGCAAGGTTAATAAGCTGCGGCAGGCTCTGTGAGTTTGTTTTGACCTTCTTCTTTTTATACGCGAGCAGATATTCCTGTATAATTCCATTATACTTTTCTATCTGTGCCTTATAAAAAATATTAAAATCCGTTATATCATCCGGCACAAATATCTCCCCGCCCCTTATTAAGTCGACATTGTCTTTTTCAGCGATCTGGAAGAGCCTTTCACGGCTTTCCAGCAGCACAGGCGGAAAATTAACCATCAGGGTTTCATTATTGAATTGAAGGGGGGATATGACAATATTGGACGCTATTATTTCAGCATCCTTGAGAAGACGGTTATTTCCCCTGATAATCCAGAAAATAATAGCGTTCCCTGTGGGTTTATTTATGTCCCCGTATTCAATTCTCATATAAAATTAAATTACTTCGCCTGATATAAAAAAACAAGTACTCTTTGTTTAATATTATCAGGAAAGCCCCCTCTCTTTTTTTATGGATTCATATGCTTCACCTATCCGGTTGAACCTGTCTGTAGCAAGATCAATAAACTCTTTTCCAAGGTGCGAAACTTTATCTGGATGATACTTATTAGCGAGGCTCCGGTATGCCCTGTGTACATCATCATCCGTGCAGTCCGCTGCCAGCCCCAGTAATGTATATGGACTTACAGCGCCGGCAGGCCCGGGGGCCGGGCCGAAAGAAGCACTTTTCCTGTAAGAAGCAAACGTATTTCTTACTATGTTGTAATCATAATCATTAATACCAAGATATCCTGATGCCTGTTTGATATATTCTTCCTCAATCCGGGTTAACGCGCCGTCTGAAACCGCGACCTGATAATTAAGTCTTACAAGGAAAAGCCGCTCTTCGTATGATGTTCTCCGGGCAATGGCGGCGCAAGCTTCCGGAAGGTTAACCTCTTTCTGAAAAGACTTATTTATTATCCTCTCTATTATAAGGAATTCTGCAGCTCCATATCCAAGCTGATATCTGAAAAAATTTTTAATTTCTTCAAGTTCCGCAGTGGAGACTCTCCCATCTGCTCTTGCTGTGCCCGTGAGGAGAAGAATCAAGCTCGTGATGAAAGTGAGCTCTTTTTGAGCTGTTCCTGTATACATTACTTTTTTTTCCGATGCAGAAGAATCAAAGAGGTGGCCCAATGCGGTCCCGATAAGAGCACCGATCGGTCCGGCAAAGGAAAATCCCAGCGCCGCTCCAAAAAGCTTCCCTTCGAATCTCTTCATACAGGTCTCTTCATTATAATTTACTGGTAATTTTAAAGTATTTTATATTACAGCTTGTCCTTAAATACTTCAATATTTTTATCCACAAAATCTTTCAAAACCTTTTTGACATCAGATGATATATTTATAAATTTTATCGCATAGCTTGCTGGATCTTCACCTGCTCTGCAGACTCTTCCATTTAATATTATCTCTTTATCATTGAATTTAAACCTTACCTCCATGCTGGTACCTTCCGGAATTCTAACATTACTTCCATGGTCAATAATTTTCAGGAATAAACCTCCTTCGCTTATTTCAATGAGGCTGCTGTTAGTCAGCTCGTCTAAATCAGTGACGAAATGCGCCTTCTCAATGCCGGAAGCGATTAAAATTGCTATCGCACTGAGGTCAGTAACATTTTCAGGAGTGATTTTATTTTTAATTCCCTTCTGAAAAACTTTAATATGCCCGATTACTCCCTCAGAGGAAAAAAGAGGTAAAAGTACTTTTGATGAATACCCTTTAGACAGGTCCTCTCGTATTATCTCCTCCATTTCTTTGGTAATTTCATCCTGAGAGGATCCTCCCATCCTTTTATCATGAAAATAATATAAATAGTTAATGATCCTGTCTGATGCAATAAATTTAGTATAGGACTGCGCTTTATGACAGTCATCTATATACAGCACTTTCCCGGATTTTCTCATAATACGCGCGTCTCTTGAGTTCCTGTTGTCTTTTTTATAGATAACAAACTCGGTGTACGGGGAAATATTTTTCATTTCCTTTAAGCCCAACATGAATACCTTTTTTAGATCCACATTTTCTCTCTGCGCCTCCCAGTACAGTTGAGAATATTTTACCGGCAGTTCCCGGGAAGATATTTTTTCCAATTTCTTTTCAGGAAATTCTTTAAATTTAACCTCTGCCGTCATGGACTCTTTTAATTTTACCCTCGGATATCTTCTCCTGGTCCTGCTTTTAAGTGTATCCGGCAATTGCAGGGTAAGAAACGCTCTCTGCTTCTCAATGAACTTGCACTTTCCGAAAAGCTCAACACCTGAAAAAATAAAGTTTATATAAATGTAGTCTATCTCCCCTTCCCCAATATCTATAAGAGGGTTCGAAAGCTTAACCGTAAATATCTCCTGTGTTGTATTTGATATTTTCGCGATTTCAATGTAATGAGGCAGATGGATCTCTATTTCCCTTCCATCAAGCCTGAGGATCCCCATTATCCTCTTTATTCTTTCCAGGCTCGTTATATCTTTATCCTGCGGATCCGCCAAAATTTAAGCCTCTTTTTTGGTTAATTATTCTATAATTCAAGCTGTCCCTTATTATACTCTATCTATAATTATCTACAGGAAAAATGACCAGTCAAATTTTATTTAAGATTATTACTATATATAAATTCTGTATCAAGGTAATTTTTCAAAATATAATACCGGAGAACACAGAAATTAAAGCATCATTTGATGCTAAGTGTAAATAAGTCCCGGCTGAGCGATCATTCAGAAAAAAATTAATTATTGTTTAAAATCCCGCTTGTTATTATCTTAAAATATTCAATTTCCAGGAAAAGGTATGAAAAAAGAAAAACAAAAGAAGAAAAAAAGCAAGTTGAGGGAAAATATTGAGGCTATAGTCTTTGCGCTGGTTATTGCCCTTTTTATTAAAACATTTATTATTGATGTTTATAAAATTCCAACAGGCTCAATGATCCCGACCATAGAAATAGGTGATTTTATTGTCGCGTCAAAGTTTATGTACGGCCCTAAAATCCCGTTCACAAAAAAAAGACTGCCCCAGATCCGCTCTCCAAAACGGGGAGACATCATTATATTCCTTGCGCCTTACTATGATCCTCCGAATATTTTCATTCAAATATTTACACCGGTAATTTATACACTCAGCCTTGGTTTTCTAAACATCGACCCTCAGCCCAAGTTCTATGTCAAACGCTGTATCGGGATTTCCGGTGATGAAATTGAAATTCTTAATAAAGAAGTATACATTAACGGTAAACTCATTAATGGATGGTGGCCTGAATACCACGCGGATCCTGAAATTATACCCCCCGGGGACAGCCTCATGAATAACAGGGATTTTTACGGGCCTGTTATCGTTCCGGAAAACAGCTATTTTGTGATGGGGGATAACAGGGACCATTCGAATGACAGCCGTTTCTGGGGATTTGTCAAACGTCATGATATATACGGTAAATCCCTGTTCCGTTACTGGCCTCCATCAAGGATGGGCGCAGTCAGGTAACAGCCTTAATCCTGTCCATGTCTCCCATAATCCAGCCCGTACGGCTTGTTTAAAAAAGTAACTCTTGACCTGCTTTAATTTTAACCTTATTATCCTATAAATCTTATATAATATATAAGGAAGTAAACTTATCAATCATAGGGTAATAACATAATACGAATTACCGGAGCATTATAAAGATGGCGGAATCAGCTGGAACGGTTGAAACAAAGTACTATTTCTTTGACGGTTCTTTCCGTCTGGAAAGTGACGCTCTTCTTGAAAATATGGTTATTGCCTATGAGACCTACGGGAACCTCAACTCTGAGGACGATAACGCGGTCCTTATCTGCCACGCGCTCAGCGGTGATGCCCATGCAGCGGGATATCATCCGGGGGAACAGAAACCGGGCTGGTGGGATGATATGATCGGTCCGGGAAAAGCCTTTGACACAGAAAAATACTTCGTGATCTGCTCCAATATCCTGGGAGGTTGTAAGGGAAGCACGGGCCCTGCCTCTATCTATAAAGAAACAGGGGAACCATACGGCCTTACATTCCCCGTCATCACCATATCAGATATGGTCAACGCCCAGAAACTTCTTATTGATTACCTCGGCATAAAAAAAATACTCACTGTTGCAGGGGGATCAATGGGCGGGATGCAGGGGTTGCAATGGTCCATCTCATATCCGGAAATGGTTCAGTCCTGCATTCCCATTGCAACTACATATAAACACTCAGCACAGCAGATAGCTTTTGATGAGGTGGGGAGGCAGGCCATTATGTCCGATCCTCGATGGGAAAACGGTGATTACTATGGAAAAGAGCACCCTTTCGGAGGGCTTTCCGTTGCCAGGATGATAGGGCACATAACATACATGAGTGACACAAGTATGGAGCAGAAATTCGGCCGGGCCCTTAAAAAAAAAGAATACGGTTATGATTTTACACAGGAATTTGAAGTTGAGGGATACCTGAGACACAGGGGCAACAATTTTATACAGCGCTTTGACGCAAACTCCTACCTTTACATAACAAAGGCAATGGATTACTTTGACATTCAGAAGAACCACAGCCTGTTTCGGGCATTCCAGTACATTAAAAAAACCAAATTTCTGGTCATCGCCTTCAGCTCCGACTGGCTTTATCCCTCCTACCAGTCGAGAGAAATTGTAAAGGCCTGTAAAATGAACGGGATCGACGTTACCTATTGTGAAATATCTTCCGACTACGGGCACGACGCGTTTCTCATAGAGTTTCCGGAAGAGACAAAACTAATAACTCATTTTTTAGAAAAGGTAAAAAACGACCTGGTATATGCGAAAAAATGACAATAATATCCATCTAAAACTGGATCACCGAATAATTGCCTCAATCATAACCCCTGAAAGCAGGGTCCTGGACCTGGGCTGCGGTGAAGGACAACTCCTTGAGTATCTGGTAAAAACCAGAGGCATCGAGGGATACGGAATTGAAATTAACGAATCCGCCATATACAAGTGTGTTGAAAAAGGTCTCAGCGTTTCCCACGAAGATATTGATTCAGGATTGAAGGATTATCCGGATCATTTTTTCGATTATGTAATCTTCAATCAGACGATGCAGCAGGTACATAACCCGAAAAAAGCGATTCACAGGGCCCTCAGGATCGGTAAACAGATTATAGTCGGTTTCCCCAACTTCTGCCACATATTCGCGCGGTACCAGCTGACAATACGCGGAAACGTTCCAATAACCCATTCACTTCCCTATACATGGTATGATACACCTAACATGCACTTTTTAAGCATAAAAGATTTTCAGTCTTTCTGCCACCACGAAAAAATCAGGATAAAAAAAATCACCTGCCTTACGCAAAAACGCACTGTTAAAATCCTGCCGAACCTCTTTGCTTACAATGCCATATTTCTGATTGAAAAATCGTAAATATGAAATGAACGTAAACTCCACGCCATATTTCTTTAACAGCACAGTATCTCAGTGCGGTATTTACTGTGAATAGGAAAATTAGTATCTTATCTGAATAATTCTGCAAAACATGTTTAAGGATACAGTATATGGTCGATCTAAACTTTAAGAAGCTGGGCGGGCTTATACCTGTAATTGCACAGGATTACAGGACAAACGAAGTCTTGATGATGGCTTATATGAACAGGGAAGCCTGGGAATTGACCACGAAAACAGGGTACGCTCACTACTGGAGCAGATCGAGAAACAGATTATGGAAAAAAGGTGAAACTTCCGGCAATCTGCAGGAAGTAAAAGAGATACGCCTGGATTGTGACAGCGACTGTGCTTTGATTAAGGTACACCAGATCGGGGATGCGGCCTGTCACACCGGGTACAGATCGTGCTTTTACAAACTGGTTGCAGATGGGAATATAAAAATAAACGGTCAAAAGGTTTTTGACCCGGAACAAAAATATAGAGGAGAAAAATGAAGGGTAAAATACTAAAGCTTGGTATTCCAAAGGGAAGCCTCGAAAAGTCGACCATCGATATCTTTCAGAACGCGGGATGGAGGATCATCGTTTCAGCGAGAAATTATTTCCCAGTCGTTGATGACGTCAACATCTCCTGCTCCCTTATCAGGGCACAGGAAATGGCAAGATATGTGGAAAACGGAGTGCTTGATATCGGACTGACGGGTCTTGACTGGATTTTAGAATACGGCGCAGACGTTGAGGTCATATCTGATCTCATTTATTCAAAGATCAGCACGAAAAAAGCGAAGTGGGTTCTGGCTGTCCCCACGGAATCAGACATTAATACCATTGAAGACTGCGCAGGCAAAACCATATCCACGGAACTGGTAAATTTCACCAAAAAGTATTTTGAAAAGCGCAAGATACCGGTAAAGATCGAATTTTCCTGGGGGGCGACCGAGGCAAAAGTATCCGAAGGGCTGGTTGATGCCATTGTTGAAGTAACAGAAACCGGAACAACAATTAGAGCCCACGGGTTAAAAATAATCCATACCCTTCTTGAAACAAACACCAAACTTATTGCCAATCGCAACAGCATGCGTGACCGGTGGAAAAAAAGCAAAATTCAGCAGATTGCCCTGCTGCTGCGCGGTGCTCTCAACGCTGAAAATATGGTTGGTCTGAAGATGAATGTACCGGAAGATAAGCTGGACGAGGTTGTAAATGTACTTCCATGCCTGACCGCCCCAACTATCGCACAGCTTTATAATGAAAAATGGTTCTCTGTGGAAATTGTTATAAATGAGGAAGTGGTGAGGGAGCTTATCCCTAAAATCATAGAGCTCGGGGCTGACGGGATAATAGAATACTCCCTTAATAAAATAGTCAGTAAAAAAGATATCCCCCTGTGAAGGAACGCGTCAAACATGGGTATTAAGATTGAGGACCTGTCCCTCCTGGATCCGGAGGAGCTTTCAAATTATATAAAGAGAGAAAAGGTCTTCTTTATGAAAAACATCCTGCCCCGGGATGCCGAAAACATGGTAAAAAACATAATCAATGATGTTGAGGAAAAAGGTGATGCCGCGGTCATTAAATACACGGAGCAGCATGACGGAATTGAATTGACTCCGGATAGAATAAAAGTTAACCGGGAAGACATTGAAGGGGGTGCTGATGGTTTTGAAGATGAGCTTCATCGTGCATTGGAAACCGCAATCGACAGGGTAAGAAGATATCATGAACATGTATCGTTAAAAGACTGGACCTTTACCGATGACCTGGGTAATAAATTAGGTCAAAAATACACACCTCTGGAACGGGTCGGTATATACATACCGGGGGGAAAGGCCTCATATCCCTCCACTCTGATAATGACCGCTCTGCCTGCTATTGCCGCGGGGGTTAAAGAAATTGCCGTTATTTCCCCCCCTGCATCCTTTGAAAAGCCCTCACCTCTTGCTCTGGCTGTTAAAAAGGTAGGCGGAATAACCGACATTTATAGAATCGGGGGCGTTCAGGGCATAGCTGCCCTGGCTTTCGGAACAGAAACTGTAAAAAAAGTAGATAAGATAGTCGGCCCGGGAAACATTTATGTTACTCTCGCAAAAAAAGAACTATTTGGATATGTGGATATTGACATGATTGCGGGCCCGAGTGAAGTTCTTATTATAACGGACGGGACGGTTAGCCCCAGATTAACGGCTATTGATCTTTTAGCCCAGGCTGAGCATGATGAGAAGGCCAGAGTGTTCTGCACAACAGTCAGCATGGCAAACGCGGGCGAGGTGAAGACATGGGTGGACAGGCTGATTGGAGAATCAGTCAGAAAAGAAATTATTGAAAAATCGGTTAACAACAATGGAATAATATTTGTCGTAAAAAATGAAACATGCGCCGCAGCTCTTGCCAACGCGATTGCTCCGGAACATCTCGAAATACAGACAGCTAACCCTGACAGCCTGCTTCCTAAGATAATGAACGCCGGGGCAATATTTACGGGCAGGTATTCTCCTGAAGCAATTGGTGATTATGTAGCAGGCCCGAGCCATGTTCTGCCTACCTGCGGGACAGCACGGTTTTTTTCACCTCTAAGTACCTTTAGTTTTTACAAGTTCAGCAGTATTATTAATATGTCAAAAGAAGGCTTGAATAATCTTGGCCGTCACGCGTCAATTATGGCAAAGATTGAGGGCCTTTTTTCGCACGCGCAGTCTATCTCTTTCAGGAAGGAGTAAAGTATTTACATGAAAAGTTCCCGCACAGCAACAATCAGCCGTAAGACAAAAGAGACCGAAATTGAAGGGACCATTAATCTGGACGGCTCCGGAAATTATCAAATTAATACTGATATTCCATT
This sequence comes from Spirochaetota bacterium, assembly GCA_030673105.1. GTDB lineage: Bacteria > Spirochaetota > B62-G9 > B62-G9 > DRHN01 > DRHN01. The sequence continues at coordinate 6,945 of DAOVJS010000023.1, read as the reverse complement.
TTTTAATCATCTTCTTGAGAGTATGGCAAAACACGGCAGGTTTGACATTCAAATCCGGGCAAAAGGTGATATTGATGTGGACTATCATCATCTTGTGGAAGACACGGGTATCACACTTGGAGAAGCCTTTAAAAATGCCATAGGAAAAAAAGGCGGCATCAAGAGGTTCTCATCCTGCTGCATTCCCATGGACGAGGCCCTGGTCAGGGTGTGCCTGGACATTTCCGGAAGACCTTATATGAAATACAACGTAAAGCTTATTGAGCCGTTTATATTACACTTCGACGGCCATTTGATAGAGGATTTTTTCAGAGCTTTCATTCACAGCGCAGGAATCACACTTCATGTTGACAGAATCAGTGGAAGAAATACCCATCATATTGTTGAAGCTGTTTTCAAATCCTTTTCACAGTGCCTGCATGATGCTTCAAGAATAATTTATTCCGAAAAAGAAGTCCCTTCAACAAAAGGAATGCTGTGACCTGACCTGAAAATACCCTTGATGAAAGGATTTCCCCCTGATTACAATAATTGATCTTGGAATAAGCAACATAAAATCAATCACACGCGGTTTTATAACACAGGGTTTCAGAGTAAAGATAGCCCTGAAAGCCGGGGAAGTAAGAACGGCAGAATCTCTGGTATTACCGGGCGTGGGGGCCTTTCCAAAAGCCGTGCAGGTGCTGAAAAGTACCGGATTGTGGAAGGTAATAATCGACCACGCTGAAAATGGCAAACCTCTTTTAGGCATCTGTCTGGGAATGCAGCTCCTCTTCAGTGACAGTGAGGAGCACCGGTTAACGGATGGGCTCGGGCTCATACCCGGCCATGTGGTTCAATTTCCTCCGGACCGGATTGTTCCGCATATGGGATGGAATGAGGTTGTACAGGGGGAAAAAAATGTTCTTTTTCAAAAAATACCTGACAGGGCGGATTTTTATTTCGTCCATTCCTATTACGCCGCCCCGGATAATGAGAAACATATTATCGGTTATTCGGATAACGGCGGCAGGTTCGCGTCAGCGGTTCAAAAAGAAAACGTGTACGGAACCCAGTTTCATCCTGAAAAAAGCCAGGACAACGGGCTGACACTGTTAAGAAATTTCGCGTATATTACAGAAAAATAGGCCAGTGTTATTCTACCGCACGGGGGAAATTACAGCTTTGATTTTTATTCCGGCTATTGACATAATTGAAGGAAAATGTGTAAGACTGCAAAAGGGTAACTACCAAAAAAAGATTCAGTACGCGGAGAGCCCTGTGGATACCGCGCGTTCCTTTCAGGATCAGGGCGCCCGATTGATTCACATTATTGACCTTGATGCTGCAAAAGGCCGGGCACAGAAGAACAGGGATTTAATCGGTAAAATTGCCGGATCTGTTGATATCCCCGTTCAGGTGGGCGGTGGTGTGAGGCACAGGAACAATATTACAGCTCTGTTTGACCTGGGGATAGAAAGAGTAATTCTTGGAACCATTATAGTGAAAAATCCTTCCTACACGGAAGAGCTGGTCGGGGAGTTTGGATCCAGACTTGCTGCAGGGATTGACGCAGAGAACGGTATCGTGCGGATTTCCGGATGGACAGAAGAAAGCGTTTTATCGTCATTCGAGCTTGGTCAAACTGTAAAAAAAATGGGGTTTTCCATTATCATCTACACAGATATATCGAAGGACGGTATGCTTGAAGGCCCTGACATAACAGGGATAAAAAAAATGGCCCTGCAGACAGGGCTGGAAGTTATCGCCTCAGGAGGAATATCAAGTATCGAGGATATAAAAGCTGTAAAACATCTTGAGGAGTCCGGTGTTGTGGGGATTATTTCCGGTAAGGCAATTTATGAAGGCAGGATCTCTGTAAAAGAGGCCTGCGAAGTATTATTAAATTGATTAATTTATCACGTTGTAACTGCTTTTAGAACCCGGTGTATTAATTAATCTTATAGTTACGTGGATGGGGCTTGTTAGATGCTTAAAAAAAGGATCATTCCCTGCCTTGATATTACAGGCAACAGGGTCGTAAAGGGGATCAATTTTATAGATATTCGGGATGCCGGGGATCCTGTAGAGTGGGCAAAAAAGTACGACAGAGACAGAGCCGATGAGCTCGTTTTTCTGGATATTACGGCAACCTCTGATAACCGGGACACCCTGATCGATGTAGTTAGAAAGGTCTCGGATGAAATCTTCATTCCGTTTACTGTGGGGGGAGGGATAAGGACGACAGATGATATACAGAAGCTGCTGAAGGCAGGTGCAGATAAGGTCTCCATAAATACAGCCGCGGTAAAAAATCCTGATCTTATTAAAAAAGGGGCGATTCTATACGGTTCCCAGTGTATTGTTGTTGCCGTGGATGTTAAAAGAGAGGGAGAAAGGTTCAAGGTCTATATAAGAGGAGGAAGAGAGCGGACCGATTTTGACGCCCTTTCATGGTGCATGAAGGCCGAGGCGCTTGGCGCCGGAGAGCTTTTAATAACAAGCATGGATAGAGATGGTACAAAAGATGGGTATGATCTCGAGCTGCTCAAAAAGATAACCGCTCTAGTTAACATCCCTGTTATCGCTTCAGGAGGATGCGGCAAGCTCTCCCACCTTTACCAGGCGATAGTTACAGGGGGAGTTTCAGCGGTCCTTGCAGCCTCAATCTTTCATTACGGAGTATTCACAATACCCCAGGTTAAAAAATATTTAAAAAAAAGGGAAGTTGATATCAGGGAATAACAGGTGAAAAAAGACAGAATGATTATTTTTGATATGGATGGAGTTCTTGTCGATGTTTCCGGATCATACAGGGAGGTGACCCGGCTTTCTGTTGTTCACTACCTGCGCTTTGTCACCGGTGTAAAAAATCTCCGTGATGATTTTATTAGCCTGAATGATGTTTCGGCAATAAAAAAAAACGGCGGCCTTAATAATGACTGGGACCTTACCTATACAATTATTAACACCCTTCTGTTCTCCCTTTTTCACGAACACAATAAACACCTTAATAACGACTTCCTTGCTTTACGTGCCATAAAAAAGGATGATGAACTGTTTCACGCGGTTGGTGAACTGCGGGATAAATGCGATCCGGCAATTCTTGAATCCCGCTTGAACCGGATGTCACAAACGCAAAAAATGTCTGTATCCGGATTCTATTTTCAGATTAAGGAACAAACAAGAGAGCATTCCCCTTTTCTCATAAATCATGGTGATGTTAATACAGGGAACCTTGCAAAAAGGATCTTTCAGGAGATCTACCTTGGTAACGGTATGTTTCAAAAGATCTATGGGGTTGATCCTTTATTCTATCAGGGTGAAGGCTATATAAACAGAGAAGCTTTGATTCCCTCCCCTTCCCTGCTGAAGAGGCTCGCGGCCCGGACCACTCTTACGGTGGCTACAGGGAGACCGGGCGTTGAGGCCTGCCATTCTCTCAGGCAGTTTAATATAATGGATATGTTTTCCGCTGTTGTGACAGAAGATGATGTCGTGCAGGCTGAAAAAAACGAGGGGAAATCCCTGAGGAAACCTCACCCCTTTATAATAAATCTATGTATGCAAAGGTGCGGTTGTAAAAAAACCGGCGGCGTTTTCTATATCGGCGACATGCCGGATGATATGGTCGCGTCTATCAGCGCAGGGATTACACCGGTCGGATTTGTGAATGACCGGTCAAATGAAAGTAACGATGAAAAACTCCAGCATCGTGCTCTATTAATTGAAAAAGGAGCCAGGGAAGTTTTTGGAAATTTTAAGGAACTGGAAAGTTATTTAAAAGACGAGTTTAACGCTTGACTGCGTAATTGCCCTGATCTTGCATCGTCTTCAGGCGGCGGGTTATCATCCTTGCGGGTCGAGACCGAAATAACTTCTCATAATGATTGACAGGTTTACTTGCCTATTTTTTTCTGATCAGGATAAACTCAACTCTTCTGTTTCTGGCCCTCCCTTCAGCAGTTGCATTTGTATCGATTGGGTACTCAGAACCATACCCTTCGTATGACAGCCTTTCAGCTTCAATGCCGTTTTTGATCAGGTATTCCCCGACAGCCTCAGCCCTCTTTTTAGAAAGTTGAATATTATAATCCTCATTTCCCGTGCTGTCGGTATGGCCTTCAACAGTAATCGAGTACTTCTCATATTTTCTTAAAACCTCTGTACCTCTTTCGAGTATGGCAAAAGTTTTTTCTCCCTGAAGATTTGCCGTGTCAAATCCAAACTCGATGTTGGATACCTGAATTTTTAGACCGCGTTCAGTCGGGATAACAAGTATGTCCACGGAAAATGGTATTTTTTCACTCACACCGGTATTGTAGCCTGAATCTGTAGCTTCGAATACTAAAGTGTATTCATCCCCGCTGCCTACCAGCCTGCCTCTGTCCGATATTCCATCCCACATTATTTGCTCTCCAGGCATATTTATACCGGAAAAGCGTTTAAAGACTGAACCGCCTGCGGTATAAATAGTTGCTTTCCAGCTCGTTACAGGAGTTAAATCTGTAATACCGGGGCTGATAAACAGTACATCATTTTCGCCGTCCCCATCAGGAGAAAATAGTGCCGGAGAGATCTCAACATCAATGACCGGCGGGTCATTATCCAGAGTGAGTTCTTTTTTAAAAGAGTAAGTATTAACCCCGCTTCTGTATATAACCTTTAAAAAATAGTAATACTTACCTGAAGGCAGTTGCCCGGAGAGGTTTTCATGGGATTTTCCCCGCTGAAGGATACCATCCCATTCAATGGTTTCAGGAATATATCTGACCCCCCTGAATCTCCTTGCAGTATCCCCCTTCACAGTCTGAACAATGAGGTCCCAGGTATCAATACGGGACCGGTCCGAGAGGATTGGATAAAAGGTCATAGTATCAAGCACTCCATCACCATTAGGAGAAAAGATTGAATTATTAACATCCACAGCCGCGCTTCGCTCCCTGATATCCAGTGATATTTCATGTATCTTCTGTGTGGTTTTATTCCCGGCCCTATCCTGGCCTGTAAATGTAATGTTATACACACCTTCCGGAAGAACCGCTCCGTTTTCTCCCTTACCGTCCCATTCAAACACATCAGGAATGTCTGTACCTAATTCCACAGTTTTTACAGTAATACCGTCCGGTGTTGTTATTATACAGGCCCATTCTATACCGGGCTCAGTCTCAATATCGATTTTAATGGTATCTTTAACATCGTCTTCATTAGGTGAAAATGTAGTCTCCTGAGCTGAGATAACCAGTAACGGAGGTTCTGTATCAACAATTATCCTCCCTTTTACCCTTAAATTATCCCGTTTATTCCTGTCCGTGGTGTAGAATTCATATACATAATCACCATCCCTCAGAGTACGGCCATGATCATTGACCATATTCCATGTAATATTTTCCGGAAGCTCTATATGATTTCCTTCGGCTGAAATTCGATGCCTGATGATCTTTTCAACCCTTGACTTGCCGTCCGAAACCACCATCTTCCAGCCGTAGACCCTTTCATTTAAAAAATCTTTTGTACTAAAGCTGAACTCATCGTTGTTGCCGTCAAAATTTGGCGAAATATAAAGAGTCCTCCCGGCCTTAAAACTTAATGACAGGGTCTGAAGCTCTTCGATTCTTTTCTTATCATTCCCGGTAAGTGGAACAGGCACAAGGAGCGCTTCCTGTTTCAATCTGTTGATTTCACTTCCCTCTATTACTTTTTCCTTCACCATGCCTGCTATGGAATTGTTGATATCCGCCACTTTTTCTTCGGATATTTCTAATTTAAAGCCTTCCCTGACTTTTACACCTTTTTCTAATTTTTTTAACAAAGCTCTCATTGCAGAGGGCGCGTCAGCTTCAGAAGGCAGTTTCACATTCATTTTCACATTAACAGTTCCGTCCGCGACAAGCACTTCAGTAAATCCGGATGCTGACGCGTTTTCTGTGTGCACAAGAAATTCTGTCCCCCTCACGCCCAGTGTGGCCGTAGAGGTTGCAATAGTATCCCGGCTCTTATACGATATTTTCTGTACTTTTGCAAAAAGGTCTCCAGATACCAGTTTTATTAAAGATTTATTCTGATTTTCATCAACCGGCAGTTGGACGAGCTGTAATTCGCTCCTATCTTTCATTCTGAATACAGTTCCGGAGCTGGTGACAATTTCACAGTAGCTGTTTGCCTCTGTCCTTATTCTTACCCCTTCCTTCAGCACATCCCCTATTTCCGCCTTTACCCAGCCGCCGCCTTCCGATGTTACATATACATCCCCTACGAGGAAAATTATTTCCGCAGTTTTTCCTTCCGGAAGTGTGATTTCAACAGTCTCTTTTTTAACACAGCTCTGCAGGAAAAAAACGAACGCCATGAAAATCAGGATAATTATTATTAACCCCTTATGCTTCATACAATTTCCTTATTCAACAGTTGTAGGAGAGTATTTATTATTTTGTTCATCATTATAAGGTAAATAAGTCATAATGCAATATTAAAATTTTATTATTCAATGAATCTTTTACCTCTTCAAAGGCTGGATTTTGAACTTCCAGAAGGATTGTTTTATAGCCCTGAATAATCGTATGGCTCTTGTATTCAGGAAACATAGATTCCCTGTAGTAATTGAGTAAGAAGCCGAAATTATTCACTGCTTTTTCATTATGAAAATTAAAACCGGTTCTGGAGGTGAGCGGGATCGAACCGCCGACCTCTTGCATGCGAAGCAAGCGCTCTCCCGTCTGAGCTACACCCCCGTGCCACTATCATCAAGAATATAATAAATTATAAAGCAGAATCAAGTAAACTTTACTCAGACAGCTCTTGAAGCAGAATCAAATAAACTTTACTCAGACAGCTCTTGAAGCAGAATCAAGTCCTCTCTCAGACAGCTCTTGAAGCAGAATCAAGTAAACTTTACTCAGACAGCTCTTGAAGCAGAATCAAGTCCTCTCTCAGAAGTAAGGCAGACTTTTACATGCCCTTTTACAC
>DAOVJS010000059.1 GCA_030673105.1 Spirochaetota bacterium | reverse complement strand
TGTTCTCAAGCTGTTGTCCATAGCGGCCTGCAGGCTGTTTTTGTAACAATTCTTCAGATATTCCTGTTCATCCCGCTCCCCGCTCCTCCATACAGGCCCTACTGTGTGTATGACATGTTTTGAAGGCATATTACCGGCGGTTGTGATAACAGCCTCTCCTGTAGGAAGTCTTCCGATTTTCGCCACAATCTGTTTGCACTCTTCAAGAATCTCTTTTCCCCCTGCTCTGTGTATCGCTCCATCCACTCCGCCTCCGCCCATGAGGCTGCTGTTAGCTGCGTTTACCACCGCGTCTGTGCTGAGGGTGGTGATATCATCAACTATGGTTTTGAGCGTTGTATTTCCAATTAGCAGTTCCATATATTTCCATATAAAAACATTTCTATTAATTGATCGCTTCAACAATTCGGACGTTATAATTGAGAAATTCAATCCAACCGTATTTGTCCGCATTATAACGTGATATGACAAGGTAAGGCATGTATTTTGGCTCAACAGGTTTCTTGATTAACGTAAACCTGCATTCTTCAAGTAGTTTGCTGCCTTTTCGCGCGTTACATATTTTGCAGGCACAGACCTGGTTTTCCCAGGAGTTCGGGTTTTCGGGTTTCTTATAAGGCGAAACAACATCCCATTTGCTCAACGGAATGATATGATCAACGGTAAGTTCATCCATACTAAATCGTTTTCCACAGTACTGGCACCGCATGTCATCTCTATAAATTATGTTAAGGCGTGAATAAACTACCCTTTTTCTGGGAATTTTGTGAAAATTAAAAAGCATAATAACACGCGGCAGCGGGATGGATAGGTACTGGGAGTGTATTGTTAGCGTTTTATCAACTTTTATTGCTTCGGCCTTGTTTAATAACTGTAGTATTACTGCATCCTTTACATTGCAGATATCTATTGGAATCATCCCTGAATTTAGTGTGAGTACCGGTGAATTAAGCATGGCTTTATAATAACATATCAGTTAATTTTTTTAAAGTATTTTATGAAAAATTCATCCTCCTTTGTGCACGAACGTCTCATTGGATTTGACTGTGTTTTTAAAAAAAAAAAATGGAATTATTGATTTTTTGCGTTACAGTTTTCATTAGTTGTTGTTTAATACATTTTTATATGGAGCGCTGAAAATGATTAAGATTAAAATCAAAGCCATTTTGTTTATCGGCCTGTTTGTAATGCTTTTATTACCTGCAGCCGTGTTTGCTGATGAAGTCACAGAGGTGTGGGCACAGATTTATAACCAGGCTCATACTCTGCATCAGAAGTATGAAATAATGCTCAGCATTGTCGAGCTGGACAATAGAGATGCGGTTCCGGTTTTAATGGGTGCTCTTGAAGAGGTTAATCAGATGAAGCTTTATCTTGATGAAAAGGACATGGTAATTCAGAATAATTTAAAAACCCTTATCATTAATGAGCTTGGCGATTTAAGGGCGGCAGAAGCCGCGCCGTTAATATACCGGGTCATGCGTGAAACAAAGGACCCCTACCTGAAAGGGGAGGCTTTAATTGCGCTCGGGGAAACCGGTGCCAGGCGTTATGCTGAGGATATTGCATTAATACTGAGAAATAAGACCCTTTATCGGGGAGACGATTTGAGAGGGGAGGAAGCAATAGTATACGGATGTATCGTTGCCCTTGAAAGGATGAATGACCCGGCCGGGTATCTTCCTGTATTCCTTGCGTTAAATTCCGGATTTTCGAGGAAGATAAAGAAAACTGCCGAGAGTGCATTGCCGAATATATTGGAAAACCCTTCCGAGGTATTGAAACATTTGATAAAGACTGATTCATCCCTGAAAGTGAAACTTGCAGCTCTCAGTGCGGAATACAGGTCTGATGCTCCTGTTGAGAAAAAGCTTGCAGTTGCCTACGAGGCTTTAAATCAGAGTTTGATTGTTAAGACATCAAGTGTAAAAGATCATGCCTTTCTCAGAGAAATCCGTCTGCTTGCCATGGAGATGTTTATTAACTATGAGGTTGATTACAGCGGAGCTGTACCCTTGATTGAGCAGGTGCTTTATTTGAATTATGACAGTAGCGAAACTATTTACGCGATTGAATCTCTTCGGGCCATCCCTTCCATAGAGGCTGCTGAGGCATTGAGCCGTTTCCTTGCCTTTCAAAACGATAGGCAGGAGGCTGGATTTTCAGATCATGACAATGTAGTTGTTATAGCGACTATCAGGGCAATGGGGAATGCTAACGGTAAAGTAAGTCCTCTGGAGTTACTGAGGGCCAAGTATTCGGGTTATCCTGCTATTGTTGCCAGGGAAGCTGACAAAGCTATGAGTTCTTTATAATAGAGGTTGTTTCACAATCTCTTATTAGGCTGTCCTTCAACCTTTAATCAGGCAGGCTGTCCCACATAGCACAGATTGTACATTTAATGCTTTGTATTATACAGTGCCCTTATGTCGAGTTGTTCGTCCTTCTTCGTCAATGTCCCTTATAAAACCTTCTGACATCAATACCTTTGTCATATCTCTTGCGTTTCTGATAATTGATTCCGCCGTTCTGTACAGATCTTCACGCTTCATTACTTTTCCGGCAATTTTTTGCTCGATTGCCATCATACCGACAGCAGCAGCTTCTCTTGGAAACAGTTCCCATTCATCCATCGTGGGAATGATGTAATTTTCATTCAAGCCTTTCTCCTCCGCGGTTTTTGCCAGTTCTGTTGACGCCGCTATGCACATCTCGTCTGTAATCGTTTTTGCCCTTACATCAAGGGTCCCCCTGAATATACCGGGGAATCCCAGAGAATTATTTACCTGGTTCGGAAAATCACTTCTGCCTGTGGACACTATCAGCGCTCCGGCATCCTTTGCCTCCCAGGGCCATATCTCCGGCACCGGATTAGCGCAGGCAAAAACAATAGCGTTTTTCGCCATACCCCTGATCCATTCCTTCTTAATAACACCCGGACCCGGTCTTGATAGCGCGATTAAAACATCAGCCTCTTTCAGTGCCTCCCCGATAGAATAATCCGCATCATTTTCATTCGTGCATTCACAAATTTTCCATTTTTCGTACAATAATGGATTCCCCTCTATATCATGCCTCTGTCTGCAAAGCGGGCCTCTGGAATCGTACATTACACATCTCCCGGGAACTGCTCCGGCTTTAAAAATAAGATCTGCTATCCTTATGTTTGCAGCTCCGGCACCCATAAAAATAATTTTCACATTTTCTATTTTTTTGTCAGCAACTTTCAGCGCGTTGATCAATCCTGCCAGAGTGACTGTCGCGGTCCCCTGCTGGTCATCATGCCAGACAGGTATTTTACACTCTTTTCTCAACCTATCCAGTATGTAAAAGCATTTCGGCTGGGCGATATCCTCGAGGTTTATTCCTCCAAGAGTTGGCTGCAGGAGCTTTACAGTTTCAATAAACTTATCCGGGTCCTTTGTATCCAGGCATATCGGATAAGAATCGACGCCTCCAAGATATTTATATATAAGGGCCTTCCCCTCCATTACGGGAATAGCGGCTTCAGGCCCTATGTCACCAAGCCCGAGCACCCTTGTCCCGTCCGATATCACAGCCACAGTATTCCATTTGCTTGTATATTCATACACGCATTCAGGGTTTTTCTCAATCTCCATGCAGGGGGCCGCCACGCCTGGTGTATACCAGATGTCAAAATCATGATAGTCTCTGATCCTGCATCTGGGCGAAACGGCGATTTTACCTTTATAGAACGCGTGCATTCCTGAGGCTATTTTAAAGGGTTTTTCAGCTTTTTCCAGAAGCTCTTTTTCATTGTAATTCATTACAATATCCTTTTCATTAATTTCCTGCAGTGAAGTTAATCATAATAAGGAGAAATGTTTATTTCTACTTTTTTATGAAAAGTAGTGGAGTACGTCATCTTTACATGGCTGCCGTAGAAATTACAGGGAATGTAAGGATAAAATTTAATCAGGCATAGACAATTTTATCAAACCCCTCGGCATCGGAAGGAAATTCTGTTTTTGTGAAGAGTTGAACAATAACATGATCAGGAACAGGATATTGCTTTTCCTTATTCTGCTGCAATAAAACTGATGACTCTCTGTTTAAAAAAACGCAGGCAATTGTTTTATTATATTTTTTAGCATAACCAACATACCTGGCTCTGCCCTTTTTTGTCAGGCTGGTATTATCAATAATTATCTTTTCATTTCTATCAAGAAAATGACAGATTAAATCATATTCAACATGTTTTATAAGCCCCTCAATGTCTTCATTCCAGTCTTCAAGCCTCCATTTTTCTCCATGACCGGTCATCTCTTGTATAGTGTACCTTAATACATACCTGTCTATTCTTTTTCTTTCTTTAAAATATTCATTCGCCAGGCGGGACTTACCTGCTCCATAATTACCGATAATTAAAATGATATCGTATATTCTTAGCTCCTCAAACATACTCTCCATTTCGACACCTTTTTAAATTTCTTGATCCCATGTTTTGTAATTGAATTACATATCAGTTAATTTTTTAAAGTATTTTATGAGAAATTTTAATATGGGAGGGCCCCGCCATTCAGACCGATGCTTTGCCCGTTAATGAATCCTGCCCTTTCACTCGCAAGGAATAGCGCGAGATTTGCAACATCCTCCTTTATGCACGAACGTCTCATTGGATTTGACTGTGTTCTTTTTTCTATAAGATCTTTTAGAGATGTTACACCTTCTTTTTGAAGAGAAATTCTGAGGAGCGATTCATTTGTCCAGCTTTTTGCGCCAATATCTCCCTTCCCTTCTGTTTCAGGGTATACATCTGAAGGGCATATGGAATTTGAAGTAATATTGTACTTCCCGGCCTCAAGTGCGGCGGATATGGCAAACCCTCTATTGAAATATTTTGATGCTGAATATAGGGACATGCCGGCAGAAGCTTTCAGCCCTGAACCGGAATTGATGTAAATTAATCTGCCAAAGCCTGCTTCTTTCATCAGGGGGAGGGCCTGTGTGGTTGTGTTTATGTACCCCTTAATGTTAATATTGATTACCCCTTGAAGGTCTTTTTCCTTTATCTGTTCGATATAATCAGCGGTATTAATAGCTGCGCTGTTAACCAGAACGTGGAGGGTTCCGATTTCTTTTTTTATAGCTTGAAATAATTCTTTGACGCTTTCCATTTTTGAGACATCACATATTTTATATATACCCAGCGCCTCATGGCCTTTTACAGCATCTTTCAATCCGGATTCATTAACATCTGTGAAAACAGTTTTTGCATTTTCCCTGCAGAACGCCCTTGCGATTGCTGCCCCGATACCACTGGCCGCCCCTGTCACAAGAACTACTTTTCCCTTGAGTCCCAGGTCCACGGTTTCCTCCTCTATTATTAAAGAAAATTAGTGTTATTCATTCAGGCTGTCCCTTGACATATAAAATACCATAATTTTAACAACAGGCTATACCAATATAATGTTAAAAGCCGGTATATTTGTTTTTTTTAAAAATATTTGAATTACCCTCATTTGTGTCATAAACTTTAAATAACAATCTTATAATTAAAGAGAAAGGCATGAAACAAACAGCCGTATTATTGTTTATTACACTGCTTCTGTTTGGGTGTACGAGTGTGCCAAAAAAAGGTACCGAAGAGAGTGATGGGGCTGTTTCAAAGGTGGAAATAGATGCTGAAGAAAAAAAAACGCCGGAAACAGAGAAGAAAGAGGAGCAGGTAATACTGGAAGAGCTAACTCTCTTTACGAAGGAATACTCCTATTATGCCGATGGCCTGCTGGATAATTACACCATGTTTACTTATAGAGAAAATAGCACAGAATTGTTGAAAGAAGAACTCTATAATGACAGGAATTTTCTTAAATCTGAATCTAGCTTTGATGGCGAGGGTAATTTTCAAACAGTTTCATAATATGAATATGGTGATTCTGGAAAGCAGCTTTAAAGGATCCGAAAAACATATCCGTTCGGTCTCTTATCAGTACGATCAAGAAGGCAGCATTATAAGGATTAAATATTTGGATAAAGATAAGACTTTAATTGAGATTAATGAGAGGGAGTACATTCATATAAAATTATAGTATATACTGGAGAACTGAAATGAATAGAATTAGTTATCAAACTTTACTTCTTATTGCCCTATCTGTCATTCTTGTAGTCCCGGGAGTTGTTTTTCCCGATGAAGCGACAGAGGTATGGGCAAAAGTTTATAAACACGCCCCAAGCCTTCAGCAGAAATATGCAGTAATGCTCAATATTGTTGAGCTGGATAATAGAGATGTGATTTCACTTTTAATCGAGGCTCTGGACGATCTTAACAATCAGAGTATTGAACTTGATAAGAAGGAGATTGTAATACAGAATGATTTGAAGTCTCTAATTGTTAATGAGCTTGGTGATTTGAAGGCAAGTGAAGCCGGCCCTTATATATATAGAACTGTGAAAGAAGCGGAAGACCCTTTTCTGAAAGGTGAAGCGATAAGCGCTCTTGGAAAAACAGGAGCGAAGGTCTACACCCGGAATATTGCGCTGATCTTAAAAAACTTGACTCTATACCGGGGTGATGACTTAAGAGGTGAGGAAGCTATAGCATTCGGCTGTATTGTTGCCCTTGAAAGGCTGAAGGAACCGGAGGGTTATGCTCCAGTATTTTATGCCTTAAATGACGGATTTTCGAGGAGGATAAAGAAAATTGCCAAAAGAGCGCTTCTGAATATAATGGAAGATCCTTCAGAAATACTGAAAGATATACTGATAAATGAATCGAAATTAAATATAAAATTAAATGCCCTGAAGGCTGAAGATAATTCCAATGCCCCAGCTGAGAAGAAGATTAATATTGCCTATGCGGCATTAGAACAGGGGCTGAATGTAAAGCCGCCCGATATAAAAGGGCGAACCTATCTCAGGGAATTACGGATGCTGGCATTGGAGATGTTTAGTGGAAATAAAGCCGATGACAGTGAAGTTGTACCCTCAATTGAAAAGGTCCTTTACATGGATTCTAATTTCGGCGAAAAAATGAATGCAATAGAGGCATTGAGGGTAATGTCGAATGATGCTGCTGCTAAAGCAATGAACCGTTTTTTTGCCCATCAAAATAGCAGGCAGGGATCCGGCGTTACAGCCAGTAACAATAGACTGGTTATAGCTACCATAAGAGCAATTGGCAATGCAAATTCAAATGTAGGAACTCATGAATTGCTGATGGCTAAGTATTCAGGCTATCCTGCCAGCGTTGTCCGGGAAGCAGATAAAGCCATTAAAGCGCTGGAGTAACTGAATACATGCCGGCTGTTTTTCCGCAAAAACTCTCTTTTCCACTAATGTGATTATTTTAATATGATTATAAAGAAAATATTAGGTAAAAACCATAGGCTAGGATTAACATATTATCATGATTGACAGTTTTACTCGCCTATGGTTTTATCTATTAATATTCGGGTCATCCTCCCGTCTCGGGTTTTTGTAACAAAATTTGTTGCTTAAAAATGAATAATCAGTTATAAACCATAGGCGAGAAATAATTCTCATCAAGATTGATAAGTTTACTTGCCTATATTTTGGTTAAATAATTTTTATTTACTGTCGAATATTTAATATGTATCATTAAATAGTAAGAGGGATTCAATTGCAGGTTTTAATAATATTTGTTTTAATATTTATAGTTATTATTTTTCTTCTTTGGAGGCTTCGTGGAGGGAAAAACCAGTTTCCGTGGTATGAGTTTTACAGCAGGGGAAGAAAAGAAAATTTCTCTTTTAGGGAAATAAGTTTTATAAAGAAAATTGCTATACAGAATAAGCTTCAAAAACCTCAGTCCATCTTCTGGTCGACAAGACAGCTTGATAGATGCCTTAAACCGGCAATCAGAAAAATAGCTGCAGATGAAAAAATGACACCTGAATATAAACAGACGATGACGAATAAGCTCCTTGATTTAAGAACAAAGGCGGAATTCAACCTCCCAAAGTATAAAAAGAGGATAAGAGATACCGCCTCAATGCTTCCAAGACAGAAGCTCATAATACGGGAAAGTACATACGGCACATTCATAAGCTGGACAGTTGAAATAACGAGGAAAAAACTTGTTATCACGCAGCCGAGCGGACAGAAAGAGTGGGAGATCTTAAACTGGGTTTCAAAGAAGATATCTGTATATTTTTGGCGGCGGGAGGATGCCGGTTACCTATTCGAGACCAAGGTCTTGGACCAGATTACTCATGAGGAATATCCTCTCCTCTATCTGACACATTCGAGCAACCTGAAAAGAATGCAGAATAGAAAAAATATACGGGTACAGACCAGGATGCGGGCAAAATTTAATCCCGTAGTATATTCTCTGGTGGAGGGAGATAACAGGGCGGTTATTTCAAAAAGAGGCCATGGTGGTCAAATAATCGACCTCTCCGCAAACGGCTGCTGCATGCTCGCAGGGAGGATGCTGAAAAAGAACGACAGACTAAAAATTGATTTTAAACTGACAGGTTCAAAGCGTATCATTGTGCTGGGTGTGATTTTAAATATATCCAAAACAGCTGATGAAAGGGTGAGAAAATATCACATTATGTTTGTTAGGATCAGTCCCACTTCAAAAAATAATATTCTCCTATATGTTTATAACATATTTGGGGAGAGGGAAGAGGATGATCAGGAAAAGAAAGCGCAAAAAGTGAACCGACCTCCTCCGGTTAAAATAGAACAGCCTGTAGGTTAAAATTAGGATCACATATCCTCATAGGATTTCACAAATTCTTAGTAAATAATTGAGGCTGTCCCCTTATGATTCTTATTAAAATTATTTCTGTCATTTTTGGAATTATTCCTGATCCGGTTGTAATGTTTCTCGCCCGGCTGCTCCATCCGATCTTCTACCGGGCGCTTAAGAAGGAAAAATGGGGATTGAGAGCTGCTAGAATTATCCCCAGAGTGTTCAAGGACAAGGATAGAAACTGGCATGAAAGGGTCATAAGTCAAAACGCTCTTCATCTTGCGAAGTTTACGGGAGAAATATTTCAGGCACGTTTTAAAACTAGAAAGGGTGGATTCAAAAAGATAGTAATCGGGAACGGAAAGGAATATCTTGAAACGCTGATTGAATCAGGCGGCGGATTTATCATAGTTACATGTCATCTTGGCAACTGGGAGTATGGTGCCGCTTATATCGCGGGAGCCTACAGGAATCTCTATGCCCCGGTTTTTATGATAAATTCAAAAGCCAACAGGGCGCTTAACTGGATGAGAAGCGGTTGGGGTGTTTATCTTCTTGGAACAAGATATGATCCGCGGACTTCCGCGATGACTTTTTTCAAGATGAGAGATCTGCTGAATCGCGGAGAGATTATTTTCCTTGTAGCGGACCAGGAAGCGCTGGGAGGAGATCTAAAAGGAAAATTATTTGGAAAGGAAATAAAAATATTCAGCGGACCGTTTATTCTTGGACAAAAGACAAAAAAGCCTTTTCTACCCATGTATACCCTTAGAGACGAAAGGAACCGGATAGTTATCAACTTTGAAGAGCCTTTTTATATGAAAGAGGGAAATATGGATCAGGATATTGACCGGATAATGAACTTTTTTGAAAGACATATCAGCGTCCATCCCGAACAATATATATGGTCTCAGGAGAGATGGTGATTCCGGGAAGCAGCACTGCTTAATAAAATTGGATAAAAGGATTTTTTTTATAACAGGACATCTCTGAGAGATTCGGCCGACTTTTCTATCATCTTTACCGACTTTGAAAAGTTCTTCACAGCAAGTCCCGCGTATAATATATCAATGATTATTATCTGTGCCACCCTGGATATCATCGATTCCTGAAAGAAAGTGGAGTCCTGCGTGGATGTGAAGAGTTTGATATCGGCATATTCCGTAATCGGGGTTTGATCAAAGTTGGTGATACATATGGTTGCCACTCCGTTCTCCTTTGCGTTCTTCAAAGCGTTAATTGTTGAAATAGTCCTTCCTGAATTACTGATGCCGATGGCTGTATCGGCATGTGTTAATAAAGAGGCTGAAACTGCCTGTTGATTCGGATCATTATAAATAGCGCATCTTTTCCCTATTCTATAGAATCGTATACGTGCGTTTTCAGCCGCGATAAAAGAACCTCCGGCCCCGTATATATCTATCTTGTCCGCCTTTTCAATGGCAGCTATAGCTCTTTCAATATCCTTTAAATTTATTAATTTTTTAGTATCCTGCAGGGCTTTGTTGTTTATAAAGATAATTTTATCTATAATATTTTTGATAGAATCTTCTTTTGACACATCATCGTATACAAATTCCTTTTCCGCAATTTCCCCTGTTGTGATTTCCGCAATATTTATTTTGAGTTCCTGAAAGCTGTTAAGACCAATAGTTTTAACAAACCTCGTTACTGTGGCTTCTGCCACACCGCAGTCTCCTGCCAGTTTTTTTATTCTTAAAAGTTTAATTTTTTGCGGGTTGTCAAGGATATACAGGGCTATCTTTTTTAAGGCCGGATTAAGAGACGGCAGAAGGCTCCTTATCTTTAAAAAAAGTATGTCTTTGTTTGCCATAGTGTTTTTTCCTTTATTTATTATGAAAATGCGATTAATAAAAAGATAAATAGACCAGGTTAAATTTATATAGTTAATATATATAGTAATTGCAAAAAAAAAAATTTTAAATTTATTGACAAAAAAAAATATTATTTTATAATTTATCATTAAAATAACGAGAAGGAATATTAGTCATGGGAAAAATTAGATTTTGCCTTATTGGAGCGGGCAGGGCGGGAATGGTACACGCGAATAATTTAGTTTACAATATCAGCAATGCCGAGCTCACATGCATTGTTGATAGTAATAAAGGGGTCCTGGAAGAAAGAGGCCGGGAGCTGGGGGTGGAGAGCCTCTCTGTTAGTCTGAATGACGTTCTCTCAAAAGATCTTTTTGATGCTGTTGTAATCGTGACCCCGACTTTTACCCACAGGGAAATAGCGGTCACATGCGCCGGAGCAGGAAAACATATCTTCTGTGAAAAGCCGATGTCAATCAGTGCAGATGAAGCTCAGGATATGATAGATATAACTGAAAAAAAAGGTGTTAGACTGCAAATAGGTTTTATGAGAAGGTTTGACCCCTCCTTTCTTCACGCAAAAGAAATGATAAACAACGGTGAGTTAGGCGAGGTTATGATAATAAAATCAACCGGCAGAGGCCCGGGCTTGCCGCCCCCGTGGACCTATGATGTATCAGAAAGCAACGGTCTTTTAGGCGAGGTAAACAGCCATGATTTTGACTCTACAAGGTGGTTTTCAG
>DAOVJS010000109.1 GCA_030673105.1 Spirochaetota bacterium | reverse complement strand
GCTTTCACATCTTTATTAAAAGTTTAATGCCGCCTTCACTATTAAGAAAATATGTAGAAAAAATTATACAGGAGAAAAAATACTTTCATAAAATCACCTGCTAATGTATAATTGTTTATAAAATATCATACTAGGTAAAAGTTACAGGGTAATAACATAATCTTTTAGGTACACAGGTCCGTATTCCTGTATGCGTGAGAAATCAGTCTGATAAAAAGGAGACTGCCTTGTACGATGAACTTCATGATGAAGCCCTTAATGACGTGTACACTAAGTATTCAAATGCACATGGAACCAGACAGAAAACAAATGTCCTATCTGAAGGTGTAAAAAAAATATTTGTGAATATTCACAAATATATTGATGATCAAAATACGTTTAAAGAAAAATCCGACCGGTTTTTAACTGAATTAGAAAACCTGCTGCAAAGGTTTTACTATTTTGACACCCTGTTCATAGATAGAATAACATTCGAGGCTAAAGCGTACATTTTAGAATTAGCCGAAGAACATTTATACTCGTAACCATGTTCACTCCAGTAGTGAATTAAGCGGTATTTTTACTTCCTTTCCGGCTGCCAGATCCTTCTCAACCACCATTCCCCCGGCAATTTCATCAACTCCCAGGATTAAGGCCTTTTTCGCCTGAACCCTTGATGCCTTTGCCATCTGCTTCTTCACCGGCATCCATCTATATGTAAATTCAACCTTCATGCCTCTCTTCCGCAGGGATTGTGCGATCTTTAACATGATATCAATTTCATTGTCAGTAACCCGGACGATAAAATAATCAACACATTTTTTATACGCGGGGATAAGCCCCTTTGCCGACAGGATTTCTCCCAGAACAACATCTCCCATTCCAAAACCACAGGCTGGTACATCAACACCCGAAAATTCCCTGAGCAGGTCGTTATACCTGCCCCCGCCGCATATCGCCCTCATCTTCTCGCTTCTATCGTAGAGCTCAAAAACTATACCTGTGTAATAATCGAGACCTCTAACTATAGTCGGGTCAAACTCACAGTAATTCTTCAGTCCCGCCGCTTCCATTAGAGAAAAAACATTGAGCAGGGATTCTTTACCCTCGATCGCGCTGTCGAGCTTTTTTAAATCTTCCGAATTATTAAGGGATAAATAGTCCCGAACAGCATCCCTCTGCCCGGAAGAAAGTTCTAATTCATCTAAAGCTGCTGAGGTAACTTCCCTGCTTACTTTTCGGGCATTATCAATGATTTTATAAAGCGGCCCTGTTTTGTGTTTGTCAAACCCGAGCCCATTAAAGTATTCCGATACAAAATTCCTGTTATTTATCCTTACAACAAAATCTCTTTCAGTAAGCCCGAGATTGCGGAGAGAATCGATTGCCACTGACATCACCTCAACATCCGCAATCCCTTCCCCCTCTCCTATAATATCTACATTAAACTGAAAAAATTCACGCAGCCTGCCTTTCTGCGGTTTTTCATATCGCATGCAGCGTGGTATGGAAAACCATTTAATCGGCTTTGATACCTGATTCTGGATCTTTGATATCATCCGGGCCACTGTCGGGGTAAGCTCCGGCCGTAAAGCGAGCTCGCGCCCACCCTTGTCGGTGAAATTATAGAGCTGGTTAACAATTTCTTCACCCGATTTTATCTTATAAAGCTCAAGTGTTTCTATGACCGGACCGTCAAACTCTTCAAAACCATAGGTCAGTGCTGTTTCTCTCCACGCGCGAAAGATGTGACTCAGCCTGTGATAAATCTCGGGAAAATAATCTCTCATTCCCCTTACCGACAGATCAACTTTCATACACCGCTCCATAATACATATTTAGAAATACAGGCAATTAAACTCATCAATCATTTTGCTGTTCAACCGTTTTTAGCGGCGTACTCAGGCTAACTTTTTCCTGATTTAAATATTTTCATCCAATCTTCAACCGAAATATCATCAGCCCGGTTCTTTTCTTCATTTATGTCAGGCAAAGAACCGCGGGCTCCGCCTCCTGTCTGCTCCTCAGCGTGTCCCCTCTTTAAGCGGGAAAAACCTATGCGATTTAGAAATTCGCTTACACCCATTGATTTCGCTCCGAGATTTCTGATAATTCCGGTAATATGTCTCCTGTCATCCGATACTACTATGGCCCTTTTCCTATTCTGCATCCGCTCGACTATTTTAACTATCCGGTCATCGGCATTCTGGTTCGAAGCTGTATAGATATTTTTAACCCGTCTCCCCCTGTGGAAATCGTCATAATAGCTTCCATCACCATCCCAGACCACTGTAATATCTATCTTTTTTCTGGAGGCGTACGAATCAATCAGCCTCGTTAAGTGCTCCCGGGACTCCTCCAGACTTTTTCCGGCATGAAATGATTTTCTATTAAGTATAACATTATACCCGTCTACAATATAGAGAGGCCTTCCACGCTGCAGGTCCGATGGCTCTTTCACAATCCATCCTAAAAGTGATTGAAATAAATTATAGCATGAGTATAATATAATATAATAAATTTCCGGATCATCCTCAGGAGAAATAAGCTTTGAATGAGAAAAAAGACCAGATACTTGATGAACTTATGGAGCTAAGCGATAAAATCAATCCTTCATACCCTGAAGTGTCAGTGATACTTTCCGCGGGTCACGGCAAAAGAATTAAATCGGAAAAATCAAAGATGCTTCATGAAATTTGGGGAAAACCGTCTGTGAGGCGTGTTTGTGACGCTGCCTTAAAAGGGCTGGCATCACCCAACCAGGTTATTGTGGTCGGGAAAAAAGCCCTTGAAGTTGCCCGCGCCCTGGGAAAGAAAAAAAACAGAGTATTTGTTTTTCAGGAAGAACAAAACGGCACGGGGGACGCGGTAAGAACAGCAATCGGTCATAAAGAGCTGACTTCATATACAGGAGATGTGTATGTTTTTCCCGGAGACATGGGATTACTTTCAGAAAATACAGTTCTCCGGTTTAAGGAAAATTTTAAAGCCCGTAAATGTGATATGCTTGTCATGACCGGATGTTTTGAAGGAAATACAGAAGACAATTATTATGGCAGAATAATAAAATCGAGAAAGAATGATAATGTGCTTGAAATAAAAGAATTCCAAGATATCCTCGCAATGGATAAAGATGCGGTCTATACAGCTCTCTCCAGGGATAAGAATGAAACCTTCAGCCGGGAAGAACTGTTAAATATTCGGGAGTTCAATACCGGAGTATACGCGTTCAGGATTGACCCCCTTAAAACTTTCATAAACAGCATTACATCGGATAACGTGCAGGGAGAAATATACGTAACCGACCTCATAAAAATATTCAACGATAAGGGATACGTCGTTGACTCATCACGGGTAGAAAACAATAACCTGGCTGTCGCTTTTAATGTAAAAAGTGTTCTAAAGAGAATGGAAGAAACATTCCGTAAGATGATACACAATCGCTTAAAAGATATCGTTACGATCGATGATGCAGATGATTTTTTTATTGCCGAAGAAACAGTCTGGGACATTATTGACAGGGATAGGGAATTTCCAGCTCTTGATATTAAAATTGGAAAAGGGGTTTTTTTAGGTGAAAAAATAAAAATAAACCGCGGTTTAACCATTGGCCGGAACTCTCAATTGAAAGGCAATGTACACATAGGGCAGAATGTAACGATAGGGGAAAACGTGTTCATCTCTACTTATCCGGACCAGCTCATTGAAATTGGTGACAATACACACATCTTCCATGGAAATGTTATCCAGGGCAACATAAAAATTGGAAATAATGTGAGAATTGAAACAGGAGTGAGAATAACAGGAAGCACAGCTCACCCCGTAATTATCGGAAACAATGTTCTCATCAAGGGTGTGACTTACATATTCGGTTCGGTAATTGAGGATGACCTCCTAATTGTACATTCAATACTCAACAATATGCATGTTGAAAAAGTTGAAAAGAAGACCGGGGAAATACAGCCGGTCAAATATATCCTCCCCCATCCGGAAGGCCTTGACTCTATCTCTCCCGTTTAAAAAGAATATTTGAGCTTGAAATATATCGAATTATAATTTTCTCCTCTATGAGGGGAAAAATATTTACCTCTCTTTCCAATAAAAAGAAAAATACCGGGTTCAAAATCAAATTTATTATCAATGTTAAGTGTAAAAAAAGTGTTAAAAGCGCTGCTGAAATCCGGAATGTGCAGGAAGGTTTTAAAATCAAACTTGACCATCTGATTTATTGTAAAGATATCTTCAATAAACAAGTATGTATTAAAGCCGTTTATAATGTATTCAGCACGTATTTCTGATGCGGAAAACTCCCTGCTGAAACCCAGGTTAAAATCCCACAGGTCCCGTGTCTTTTTATGATACTCCCAGCCGAATTCAAGCCAGGCCCTTTCATATGTTCCCTCCTGCTCTATGGTCAGAAATATTAGGGGCGGCGGGTACCCGAGCATCCTGACCAGCCCGATACTGAAATTATAGCCTTCTCTGTTCCAGACTCCACGGAGTCCTAAATCTGTATTATTAACTGAACTAACACCCCCCCTTCTGTTCGATAATACCACCTGCTGCTGCAATTGATCACTCCCGACCGTAATCAACATGATAGGATTGGGCTTATAATACCTTCGATAAAATATATTTGATGGGAAGCGATCATCTCTATCATTAAGAATCTCCAGAGGGCTGACCGAATACCCCTTCCCCCAGTCTTCAATAAAGTATCCTATCTTCATATACGAGTATTCACTCCCCCCCCTTAGATAGGTTTCACCAATATCCAGTCCTTGCCTGTAATAGAGGGATATGACACTTTCCATTTTTTCTGTCCCATGGAATAACCGGACCTGTCCATAAAGAGGAAAACCGGTGGTATATTTCTTCTCCGCTTTTCGGTAGCTTAACCCAACCGAAGATTCCAATTCTCCGGATAACTCTACCTCATCCCCGAACGGCGCTGCTGAAACCATTTCTAAGACAAGTAGAAAAAAAAGCGGGTACAATAATTTTTTAAGCATTATACAAACACCTTGATTATGCACAACTGGAGTAAAACTCAACCAGTATCAGCGGCGCATTTCCTGAGAATATCAAGATTAACCCTGTCCATTTCTTTACCATCTAATTTCTTGGGAGTTTCTATTACCTTCGGAATTGTTTTAAAGCGTTCATCCCGCATAAAATATTGAAAACATTTCATACCTATCATTCCCATTCCGATATGGGCGTGCCTGTCTATCCCTGAGCCAAGGCCTTCTTTAGAATCATTAAGATGAATGACCTTTAAATGTGATAATCCAACAATTTTATCAAACAATTCGATTGTTGATTGGTAGCTGCTGTATGTGCGGATATCATATCCCGCCGCAAATATATGACAGGTATCAAGACACGCGCCTATGCGCTTTACTCCAGTACCATTGATGATATCTTTAAGGTGTTCGAATCTAAACCCCAGACATGTTCCCTGACCAGCGGTCGTTTCGATGCAAATAACGGTCCTGCCTGCATCTCTGGTCAGTACAGTTTCCAGGCTCGTTATTACGCGTTTAATACCGTCAGCCTCTCCGCTGTCCATGTGCGACCCGGGGTGTATAATAAGAAATGGCAGATTTAATCCTGTACACCTGTCCAATTCATCTTGAATAAAATGTATTGATTGTTCGACTAACTGACGCCCTGGAGATGCAAAATTGTATAAATAAGACCCATGGGCGAATACAGGCTTTATTCCTCTGTGCTCGGATAAGGCTTTTTTATAGAGCTCAATATCCTGTTTTTTAATCGGTTTTGAACACCACCTCAGCTGATTTTTTGTAAATATCTGCATGGTGCCAAGGCCGAGCTTGCTGCCCCTCACAACAGCCTTATGATAACCGCCGGCTATAGAAGTATGAGCACCTAATAGTAGCATACATTAAAACCAATCAACTTTTTAAGGCACTGTTACCCGTATTTTTACCTCTTCAGCAAAGATACTTTCAGGATATTCATCCACTATCTTCTTATAACACTCCTCTTTACTGAATATATCAACAATACCGTATTCTTCCGAGATCTGCGCTATTTCCCATAAAGAATCATCCGCCCTCTGTGATTCCGGATAGGTAAAATATATCACTTCGAATATTTTTACAGAAACAGTATAGGCCATTCTCCTTATAGAACTATCATCTGTTTCAAAGTCCCTGTATATTTCACTGAGCTTATAGTAGTATTCGGCAATTAAATCCTCATCACTTCTTATCTGGGGGCTGAAAATATCTTTTGTTATTAAAAAGATATCAGAATAGCTTAAACCGTATATCTTTCGGGGTTTTAATTCAGCATATACAATATTTCGGAGGTTTATACTATCATTTCCTGTAATTACTATCTCCGAAACCACATCGAATCTGTGAGGTTTTGGAAAATCCATGTAATTCCGAATTGCAAGTTTTCCTTTATACCCGAAGTTCTGAAGTGACTCCA
Source organism: Spirochaetota bacterium (assembly GCA_030673105.1). Classification (GTDB taxonomy): domain Bacteria; phylum Spirochaetota; class B62-G9; order B62-G9; family DRHN01; genus DRHN01. Next base: position 1,536 of record DAOVJS010000109.1, on the reverse strand, counting down.
TGTATTCAGCCGCTTCATCTTTAGTCTCATAAAAAGGGGATTCAAGAACAATGGTCTCATAATCAGACGCTATAAGAAGATAACATTCTAAACCGGATCTTTTTAATTCAAACTCTATTTCAACGACCTGTGGAAGCGGGTCGATCTTCGTGTCTGCTATCCTCACACCATACCCTCTTTCGTAATCAGGTGTTACAAACTCATACTCCAGTATTAACTGTTTATCATCCATATTGTATATCTCATTAGCCCGGGTCCAGTTTTTAAAGAAAACAACATATTCAGTAGCATATCCCCGCACAAAAGGATTTAAAACCAGGCCCAGTATTTCAAGATTTTTAAAAAAATGATAGACTCTCTCTTCACTCGTAACTCCATAGAAATGGAGGATAATCCTGGGAGGAAAATTTACGTGATAAATATCATACTTTAATTCCTTATTATCGATGTCTTTCCCGTTATCGGCTGTAATCGTAAATACGAGCTGCTTTTTCTCCTTTAATAACTTTATCCCGCCAATTTTAGCATTCTTAATTAGATTTTCATCTTCAAAGAACTCTTCACCTTCTTCCCCGCCGTCTTCATCGGAATTAATTCCCAGAGGAAGAAACTCCTCATCAGAAGTATAGTACTGTTCTTTATCAGCCAGTGCGCAATGACGGGGCATGTTATCAGTACCTTTATTTATTACTACTCCTGATAAAAACACTAGAAAATTAATGGAGAGTATAATAAACAATTTTTTAAAATACTTCATATCAGCACCGGCCTTGTATAGATTATATATTCTCTACAGTAAAAATACAATCAAATTCATGATGTGCCTGAAATGCAGAATTCTTTACCTCAAGAACCATTTTATATGTTAAGGGACAGCCTGAATTATAGACGCCGGGAAAAATTAAAATTGATATTTTGAAAAAAACTGGTTAAATTCTTAATCTATTTTACTTTTAACAGGAGAGGGATGACATGAATGTTGAGCTAAAGAACCAGGTCGCTCTTGTTACAGGGGCAAGCCGTGGAATGGGCCGCAGCATAAGCCTGGCACTGGCGGAAGCGGGCGCGCACGTTATTCTTGCAGCTCGAAACGAGGACCGGCTGCAAAAAGTCAAAGAAGAAATTATCGTGAAAGGAGGCCTGGCTACTCCCTTAAAAACCGATATTTCTGTTGAACAGGAAATAATATCACTATTTGAGACTATTAAAGAAAATTGCGGAAGACTCGACATCGTTGTTAACAACGCGGGCATCGGTATCTGGGGAAAACTAGTTGACTTTGCTATTGAAGATTTCGATAAACTTATCAATGTTAATCTTCGGAGCATGTATATTTGCTGTCAGCAGGCTTTAAAAATGATGATACCAGCCGGAAGTGGCTTTATAATTAATCTTTCCAGTGTGGTTGGATTCAAGGGATATGTAAACCAGTCGGCCTACACAGCCACCAAGCACGGTGTGATGGGGCTCACAAAGTCATTAGCCGCGGAGGTCCAGGAGCATGGAATCTGTGTATCCGCTATCCTGCCGGGCGGC
>DAOVJS010000074.1 GCA_030673105.1 Spirochaetota bacterium | reverse complement strand
TTATCATCAATTTTCAGAGCTGAAATAGAACCATCCACAGCAACATTGAGATTTGTCCAGATACCATCGTCTTCAAAAATGAAACTGCGCCGCGCGATAAGTGTCCCATTCGGTCGTAAGATAGATATAATTGCTTTTGTACTATTTACATACCTCCATAGGAATCCGTTCGTTTTTCCATCGATGCCAAGAAACTCTTCAGTTACACCCGGTTGATTCTCCGATCGATTTTCCCATTTGTAAGATCTATCGATTTCACCGGATTCTATATCATAATAGAGTAATTTATAGTATAATAAATCTCTTCTATAATTCTGTTTTATCTTATCTTCTTTATCCTTCAACTTTTCGATATCCTCAATTTCAATCTCTTCCCCCCATAATTCTTCCTCTTTTATTAGATCTTCTGTGTCATAGGTTGTATCATAGAGAGAAATCCAGTAAATAAGATGTCCGGTACTGCATACCAGCATTGTATCCATAATAAAGAAAGTGGTATCTTCCATACTCTTTACATCAAATATTTCTTCACTTGATATATGATCATAGAACAACTGATTTCCTTCTGAGTCAAACTTATAATAGTCCCATGTTTTCCACTCCTCATCAACGGTTAAAACAATGAGGTTGCCAACATCATCCACATCTGTTTTATATATGTAGAAAAATGGGTCGGAATTTATTCCGTTTTTCCCGATCTTATACATAAAGTTTCCCAATCTATCAAACTTTAAAATATATGAAACGTAGATCTCATGTTTTTCCTGTTCCATGATACTTTCAGTACTGAAAATATCAATTTCAGTTTTTTCCGGCAATTTTTCAATAAACTTATTTTCGATGTAAATATTATTTTCATTATCGACTGCTACCTTACCAATATTATTAAACTCGAAATATTTCCTCTGTTTTGTCCGTAATACATTTTCCTTTTCATTTTCTTTTCTTGTTCCCCGTGAAATCACAAGGATAACATCACCTGGTTTTGTAACCTTAAGCAGCTTTTGATTTACAGTATCTACAACATAGAAAAAACCATTTTTGAATATAACTGAACCGGGCCCGCTGAACAGGCCGCTGTCACTTTTTAAAACTCCGATTTCTTCCACTCCGCTTCCTATAGGGATCGAAAAGGACCGCTCCTTTTTAAGCTCCTCTACCTTGTTTTTGGAGCAACCGAAAAAAAACAGTGATAATCCGGTGATTAATATCATAAACCGGATCAAAATCATACTTATTCTCAATTCTCTTCCCTCCCGCTTTGACCTGCAACTGCCCGCTAAATCAAATATTTATAGGCTTTACTTTGAGCTATAAACTTATGATCTAAAATAACATTTTTTTGGTTTTATACCAATGATAAATGATATTAAAGAATTGCATTTAAATTGAATTGATTTTTTAATTTCCGAATATTAAATTATTTTCATGGGAAACCCTATTGTAAAGATTTTCGGCAGCAAGCATGAAAGGGACATAAAATCCCTCTTTCCATACGTAAAAAAAATCAATGATCTTGAACAGGATGTTAAGTCTTTATCTGACGAACAATTAAGTCAGAAAACCGGGGAATTTAAAAAAAGATTGGAGGCCGGTGAGACCCTCGAGGATATACTCTATGAAGCATTTGCTGTTGTTCGTGAAACTTCGGTACGTACAATTGGAATGCGGCACTTTGATGTGCAGCTCATGGGCGGTGTAGTCCTGTATCAGGGAAACATCGCAGAAATGAAAACAGGAGAGGGAAAAACTCTCGCCGCGACACTCCCGCTCTATTTAATAGCACTCGAAGGAAAAGGCGCGCATCTCATCACGGTTAATGATTACCTGGCTAAAAGAGATGCCGCATGGATGGGACCTATATACGAGTTTCTGGGCCAAAAAGTTTCATACCTCTACCACGATATTCCCTTTGAAGAAAGGCTCGAAGCCTACAATGCTGACATCACTTACGGCACAAACAACGAGTTCGGCTTTGATTATTTAAGGGATAATATGTCTGAAAACAAACAGTTCATGGTTCAGAGAGGACACCATTACGCAATTGTAGATGAAGTAGACAGTGTTCTTATTGATGAGGCGAGAACCCCTCTCATTATATCAGGACCGGCAGGGACTGCCTCGAGCCAGTATTCTGAGCTCAATCCAAAAATTGCGAATCTTATCAGCAGACAGAAATCAATAGTAAATAGATATTTAAAAGAAGCGGAAGAATACCTTTCAAAAGATAATATTGAAGAAGCCGGAATTAAGCTTCTTCAGTCGGAGAAAGGGGACCCAAAAAACAAGAGGCTTTTAAAACTAAAGGAAAATCCCGGAAATATAAAACTTATTCAAAAGACCGAATTTCTCTATCATCAGTCTAAAAGCATCTCCAAGATAGAAGAAGAATTGTATTTCGTTATTGAGGAAAGAGGCCACTCCGTCACCTTAACTGAAAGAGGACGAACGGCCCTATCACCGGCAAATCCTGAAAAGCTTATTTTGCAGGATTATACAGACAGGCTTGCTGAAATTGAAAAAACTGACGTATCAAGTGAGGAATTGCACAGGAAAAAGGCAGAAATAGAAGAAGAATATCTTGATATGAGCGAAAAGCTTCACATAATCAACCAGCTTTTAAAAGCCTACTCTCTCTATGAAAATGATGTAGAATATGTTACTCAGGACGGGAGGGTAATTATTGTTGATGAGTTCACTGGCCGCCTTATGCCGGGCAGGAGGTACGGTGAGGGATTACACCAGGCCATTGAGGCAAAGGAAGGGGTGACAATTGAGAGGGACACTCAGACTTTAGCAACTATAACTATCCAGAATTACTTCCGGCTCTATGAAAAGCTTGCAGGAATGACCGGTACTGCTGACACAGAGGCAGAGGAGTTCTCCAAAATATATAGCCTTGATGTTATCGTTATTCCTACGAATGAACCGGTTATAAGAGAGGACTTCCCGGACAGGATCTATAGAACGGTAAAAGAAAAGTGGAAGGCAATTGCTGATGAGATCGAAGAGTGCAACAGGAGGGGACAGCCTGTGCTTGTCGGCACAATCTCTGTTGAAAAATCCGAGCTGCTTGCAAAAATCTTAAAAAAACGAAAAATCAGGCATGAGATCCTTAATGCCAAGTACCATGAAAAAGAGGCACATATCATTACGAAAGCCGGTCAGTACGGCTCTTTGACGCTATCAACTAACATGGCTGGAAGAGGAACCGACATAAAGCTAGGGGAAGGAGTTGTAGAGCTAGGCGGCCTGCACATAATAGGAACTGAACGGCATGAAGCACGGAGAATTGACAATCAATTACGGGGAAGAAGCGGAAGGCAGGGAGATCCCGGCTCGTCACGTTTTTATCTGTCTCTGGAAGATGATCTCATGCGGTTGTTTGGATCTGAAAAGATATCAAATATCATGCTCAGGATGGGGATGGAAGAAGATCAGAATATTGATTCTCCACTGGTGAGTAAAGCAATAGGCAGCGCGCAAAAAAAAGTGGAAAGCAGGAACTTCGAGATTAGAAAACACCTGTTAGAATATGATAATGTAATGAACGATCAGAGAGGCTACATTTACAGCAAGCGGAACGAATTCCTTGATGACGCGAATATTACAGAAAAAATAAACGATACAATTGGGGAGTTGATAGATCTGAAATGTGAAGAATTTGAACTTCCCCGATCAGGAATCGCAGATGATATCGAGGAACCTGTCTTATACTGGCTCTCAGAAATCACAGGTAAAAAATTGGATGATAATCATGAACCGGATGAAAAACAGACCCTGGAAGATTTTAGTAATAAATGTTTCAATTTTATGAAAGAAGCCCATGGCGAGAAAATAATTGAGCTCGGGGAAGAAGTAGCACCGCAGGTAGAACGTTTCATCGCGTTACAATCGATTGATAAACAGTGGAAGGAACATCTATATGAAATGGACGGCCTGAGAGAAGGAATCGGATATCAGGCATACGCGCAAAAAGACCCATTGATTGAATACAAGTTTCAGGCATTTAACCTTTTTCAGGAGCTCATAAAAAATATCAATACAGACATTATAAAAAATATTTTCAGAGTTCATATTGCGCCCACCATAAAAAAAGGCCGGATCTGGCAGATCAATAGAACCCAGCATGATGAATACGGCCAGTTTCACGGAAGCGGCAGCTATGAGAGGGAAACTGCTCCTGGCGAAGAATACACTCAACCGTCCCGGAAACTTGAACGAACACAGATTATTACCAGTAAAAAAGTCGGAAGAAATGAACCCTGTCCATGCGGGAGCGGTAAAAAGTATAAATACTGCTGCGGACGTTAATTCATATCCCCCGGTAAATGCTAACACGCTATTTCTTCAAAGAAATATATATCAGGTCTCCACGCAGGTTCCGGCAAAATATCCCTCCGTTCCAGAAAACAGGAGGAGTCCAGCATGTCCTGGCAAGAACCTTCTCCGCCCGGGCAATTTCCTGATAGGAATGGTGAGTAGCTTCCGCGATGAACAGATCCCCCCTGGCATTGAGCATTATCAGCTTGCCATTAACGGCAATCAGCGACCCGAACCCCAGGGGTTCTCCCCACATCTCCTTACCGGTATCAATGTCAAGGCAGCGGAATACACTATTTTTTATCCATGACGAGCCGTCATTACCGTAAATATAACCATCAAGATATATGAAACTGCTGAAATGGCTGCTCATTCTGTTGTTTTGCCACAGCACCTTCGGCTTTTTGCCTGTCATCTCTAAAAGGACGCATCCTTTACCATAATTGGAGGATATAAAAACCCTGTTTCCTACGACAAGGGGATCTGCAGCATTAACATCATGTTGTGTCCGCCATGGGTATGACCAGAGCAGCTTTCCTGTCTTTGCCTCAACAGCGTATAACGCTTTTTCGCCAAAAATAGCCGCGCAACGTTTGCCGTTATAATCATAAATAACAGGTGCCGCGTACCCCCCGGTGCCCGGTTTGCTGAACCAGATCTTTTTACCTGTCTTTTTATTCAAAGCAACCCCGGAGACACCGGCGTTCAGGATAAGCAAACCTTCTTCGATGACAGGCGACCCCGCAAAACCCCAGTTCGGAGGGCTCACACGGAACTCTGAAGTTATATTCATTTTCCACCTGACTTTGCCATTTTCAGCGTTAAAGCAGAAAAGATCTCCATCCCGGCTCAAAGTATAGACTGAATTACCGTCAATAGCAGGAGTTACCCGGGGGCCAGGATGCTGGCCCAGCATGCAAGGATACGAATAATGCCAGATCTCTTTACCGGTCACGGCATTGATGCAGTACACTGTATCAACATTTTTCTCGTTGCCCATTGTGTAAAGATACCGGTCTTTAATGGCCACAGAAGAATAACCTGTGCCAACAGAAGCTTTCCATAAAATCCTGGGCCTATTTAATGCTTCAGGATCCCAGTCTGTTTCCATTGATATCCCATCGGCATCCGGACCTCGCCAGCGGGGCCAGTCTTCGGCCCTGGCCCCTGAATATCCCGCTGCCAGTATACCAAAAACCACGGTACACAGAAAAATAAGAACGCTTGAGAAAGTTAATCGATATCGCATGTCTCCCGCCTTTCAATTTAATGGGGTTTCCCCACGAGCGAAGTTACCTTTCAGCAACCAGAGGGTTGGAAAAAAATGAGGGCTAGAAAAGAACCGAATAGAGCATTAAGAGTGCCAGAGTAATAACAAAAGACGCTGCTGGTGTACTTATCCATCCGATACCAATATTTCCAATAACCTTTAGATTTACCGCTTTACTGGATTTTACCAGCCCCACGCCCATAACGGCTCCAACGATTGCCTGAGAGGTGGATACCGGAACTCCCACCCATGTGAATATGTGGACGGTAATATCCTGCCCCAGGACCGCGATCAGCGCGGCAAAGTCGCTCATCTCCGTAATCTTCCTCCCGATAGTCATCATCACCCTTCTGCTGAATGTCAGTACACCAAGCCCTATTGACAGCCCGCCAATTATTACAGCCGCAGTCGGAGTTATCATCCCGGCTTTCACAAATACCCCCGTCGAATTCGCCACATTATTCGCGCCCAGAGTATATGCTCCATATATTCCGGCACAAAAAAAACCCACCTTCATCATCAACGACCACACGCGCACGCTCTTTATTCTTCCCTCAAGCAGCCACCCGAATACCCTGTAAAGGGTGTATGATATTACAGCGGCACCTATCGGTGTCAGTACCCAGCTTAACAGCACTTTCGTCAGGATCTTCGAACTTATTCCGCCGCCCATCAGTCCAACAGCAATAATTGAGCCGACAATTGCCTGTGATGTCGATACAGGCAGGGCGAACATGGTAAGAATATTAATTGTTATTGCAGCTGCCAGTGACGCAATGAAAGCTGAGTTTATATCCACATCCGTAAGCTTCCCGTATGTTTCCATCCCCCTTGACCCTTCAAGATAGGCCCCGACTAAAACAAATATTGCCGTAAGAATCACCGCGGTTCTGTATTTTATCACCCCGCTCGCTACACCGGTCCCGAATATATTCGCGGCGTCATTTGCCCCGAGTCCCCATCCGAGGTATACCCCTGATATCAGTCTAAACATCTATTTTCCCGTGTCCTTCTGCTATCCGGTTAACATGACCTGTAACTCAACCCTGAATCTTCAAGGTTACTCATGACCTGTAACTCAACCCTGAACCTTCAAGGTTACTCATAACCTCATTTTCAGTGAAATAATATCAATCTTGTCCGAGGCATCTTCCATTTTATTGCTCATCGAGCTTATATGTATAACCATCTCCCTTAACATCATCCTTTCTGAAAACTTTTTGATATCAAGTTTTTCAAAAATTGTCTCCATAACTTTCCAGGCGTACTTATCAACCTCACCTTCCAGAAATTCCACCTTCACTGAATCTTCATAAACCTTTTTAACATCTTCAAACAGGTGATACACACAATCCCTCAATTTTTCCGCGCATTCATAAGTTAATGCCCCCATCTTTTTCACATCCTCACGGATCTCATCGGGTATCACCGGATGTATCAGCGTTAAAAAATCCCCGGTCTTTTCCGCTCTATTTGCCACCTTATCCACAAAATCCAGTGCCACATACAGTACCTCTCTAATCGAAGGCATGAACGCTCCCTCGAACATCTCCTTATCTACCTCCCGCTCGATAATATCCGCTTTTTCTTCTGCTTTATGGGCCATTTTTGTATATTTTTTCGATTCCTCCTTATCTCCATCAAGATACAAATCGATTGCCTGACGTATCAATCCGACAGTTTCTACAACTTGATCAGCGTGTTTTTTGATGAGCTCAACTATGTGTTTCTCTTTTTTATGAATAAATAGTGGCATAATTTACACCTCTTCTGTATTGCCATTTTTATTTTATTAAAAATTACAACTCTATTTAATATATCAAATAATTTTATGGATGGACAAGAGGAAATATCCTTACATGACCGCAAAAAATGTCTATATAAAATCACCGTCAATATGTAATATCTTCATTGTCTATCAGGAAAATATATGTTTTGTTTGTTGGTGCTAAGCCGATTGTTTCTCCTATTGATATTGTGAGAACATTTAAGAAGGAGAAAAGGTTCCCATCTTTTAAGAAAAAAGCAATGTTGAATGATAGTTTCGCCTGTCTACAGAAATGGAGATTGGGAAGAGGACAGGATGGGGATAAGTTGTATTGCTCTGTTCTCTGCGAGTATGAAATTGAGGAACAAGAGCCCCGTTAACAATTACAATATTACCTTCTGATCTATCCCTGAAAGCTAAGGCAGAAGTGACAAAAATCGGGCCTGAGTATTCCACTTGGTACCATATTCTGATTTTTATTCATTTCTCAACGCAGGGACCAGGTCGCCCCGTGTAGACAAATTCACAGCAAGGTACGTCCACAGGCTCCCGCTCACCGCAATAGCGGCAAGAATCACACCCAGAAAAGCGAAGGGCGCATCAGAACTGTACGATTTAATAGCCGGCAGTACGGCGACAACAGCCGCTACTGTACCGCAAAAAAGACCGGCTGCGATCAGCGGCAGATGCTCTGCCAGCAGCATACGCCTTATTGACCGCCTGTTAAATCCTACCGCGCGTAAGAGCGCCAGCTCGCCGCGGGCTTCCAGGACGTTCCTAAAAACTATAACACCGATTCCAAAGCTGCCAAGGATCAGGCCAAGCCCTCCAAGAAAAAGATAGATGGAAAGATAGGTGTTCTGCACTTTGTTGAACTCCATAAGACGAATGGCCGAGGGTGTCAGCTCGAGCCCGAAATCCTGCAGGGCCTTAGACAGTCTGTTTGAAACCTGTTCAATCTCTTCTTCCGGTACATCTATAAGAAAAACACGGCTCCCGCTGATCGATGGGAAACGCTCAATAAATGCTTCTTCCGAAATCAGGATACTGCCCTGAAAAACGGAGTTCTCAAGACCGCCTACCAGCTTTAGCCTGAATTCCCGCCCCCTTTCGTCCGTGTACATAACAGTATCACCAATTGCCTTATTTAATCCCCATAGAATAACAGTCTGGTCCGCTATGGCCGGCACGGTATCCCTGGCAATCTCTTTATTGAGCAGCAGCCACGGGTTCCCCCCGGCATCCCCATCATCTGTTCTGACAAAAGAGAATGCTCCGCGTTTTGCGAATTCCTCAGGAGTGACGCCGAGTATACGCGGGTTCTGTACATGGTTCAAATTAAGGCAGCTTGCATCATCGCCCTCGCGGACCCTCATCTGCACAAAGCTTAATTTAGAGCTCTCAATGTCCCAAAGGCCGAAGCGCCGCCTGCCCTTTTCACTGTTCAGGTCATATATAACAGGCATTGTTGTTTCACCAAAAAAAGCGAAGCCTCCTGTGCCGGATTCCCTCCGGTCCAGGCCTGTGACAGAATTACTACGGTTTGACCCAACGGCAGCAACAATAAACACACCGCAGGCAAGAAGCCCGATGAAGGCAAGACTGCGGCCACGTCTCCTCGCGCAATTTCGAAGCCCCATTCCTATTATGCCGATACTGCCTGTATTCCTCTCACGCCCCGGCCCAAACAATACTGCGCCGCAGATCCCCAGGCCTCCAATGAGGAGAAGGGCTCCTGCGGTAAAAAATATCCCTGTGGCTTCTTGCCCCCTCCCCTGACCTTTCACTCCGATGATTGTCAGAGCACCAATGATGGAGAAACCGGCGATTAAAAGACTGATCCATGAATCACGCTTCGCATGCCTCTCATCGTACCCCGGACCTTTTTCAAGCAGCCGGGCCGGCTTCCTACCTTTTTGTCTTCCGGATGCCAGCCACATGGCAAAAAGAGCCGCTCCAATCCCGGAAAGAGCGCCGATTAGCAGGGTCGAACCTTTCACGTAGAGCCTGATATCCTGGGTCCCCACAGCCCCGTGCCAGACCGTGCTCAACCCGAACAATATTACCTGATTGTAAAGAATTCCCAGGGCGGTCCCGGGAATACTTCCAATGACAGCAATGATCGCCCCCTCCACAAACAGAAGACGCCTGATACGAGAGACAGGCAGGCCAAGAGCGAGAAGTGTTCCTGCTTCCAGGGAGCGATGTTCAATGCCGAAAACGAAAAGCAGACCGGTCAGCATAAGTGCTGTTATTATGATAAAAATACTTAAACCCAGGAAAAGCTGGCCAAAATCCACGGCACCCATCCCGGCCTGAATGCCCTGTTGACGAACAGGCAGAAACTCAAAGCCCAGTGAGGCCGGTTCGAGTTTCTTTAATAATTCAGTTGCTATCTCATCGATCGTCCTCCCGTCTCCCGGATACCTTACAGCAGTAAGGCTGCCGAAACGGTTTGTCCACATTCGCTGAGCCGCGGCAAGAGTGATAAATGCTTTGGGTGTACCCTTATAAAGGTCCCAGTAACGCTCATCCTTTTTACGGATTTTGTTAAGATCTATCGGTATGCCCGGGTCCCAGTCACGGCAATTATCCACTTCAGCTAGACCCGGAAACTCCGGCATCAGTTCCATGTCCGCGGCCCTCCCCTCAATGGACACTACAGACCTGACCCTGAATGTTGAAGTCTTTTCTATGAGATTATAGGCTGGACCGGGGACAAAATATGCCAGAGAAAGGTCTTCACTTTTAAAGATACCAAGGTCCCCGGCAAG
>DAOVJS010000110.1 GCA_030673105.1 Spirochaetota bacterium | reverse complement strand
GGGAGGGTTTTTCCATGACAAGTCTCCTTCCCCCGATTAAAAAGCTGAGGGAAGCAGCGCCCTTTGGTCTGGCCGACACCAAGTTCGATACCGATGGGTTTGTGCGGAGATACATACTATTTCGGGATTACAATGAAACCCGGTATTTCTCTATTGGCCTGAGCACGCTCATCAGTTACCTTGATCTGAGAGGTGATTACACCGACTGGTTTAAAGAAACAGATAAGGGGGATTTTGTTCTTGGAGATTCCTACCTCGTAAAAAAATATGATGATCTTCCTTCGACCTTTATCAATTACTACGGCCCCGCCTATTCATTCAGGACCATATCCTATGAGCAGGTTGTGGATGATGAAGGATTCGAGCTCCTATTTGAGAGAGACACCTTTAAGGATAAAATAGTCCTCATAGGAGCTACAGTGAGCGAGCTTCATGATCTTTTTTCAACCCCCTTCTTTATCTCAGGGGGCGAGACATTAACACCCGGAGTTGAAATACACGCCAATTTTATACAATCTGTCCTGGATCAGAACTTTATCGAGGAAGTGAATATATATTTAATGTATTTCCTGACCCTCATATTCACTCTCCTCATAGCCTATCTAATAAAAAGGACAAAACCGGTAATCGGCATACTTTCAGCGGTGATTATCGGAGGCGGATATTTTGCCCTGAACATACTGTTCTTTGCGAAGTTTGGTCTCCTCTTGAACTTTATTACGCCGATCGGCGGGATAGCCCTCGCATTCCTTGGATGTAACGTTTATCAATATTTCAGTGAATCCAAGGAGAAGCTGCATATTCGATCTGTTTTCAAACACTACCTTGCCGAAAATGTCGTGGATACGGTTTTAAAGTCGGCAGACGGCCTCACCTTTGGAGGCCAGAGACAGCATCTCACTGTGCTCTTTTCAGATATAAGGTCTTTCACATCATATTCGGAACGGCACACACCTGAACAGGTTGTCACAAATCTCGGTGAGTACCTGACAGAAATGGTTGATACTATTTTGAAGTACGGGGGTATGCTGGATAAATTTGTCGGTGATGAAATCATGGCAGTATTCGGAGCTCCATACCATATGGAGGACCACGCGTTACGGGCGTGCCGCACCGCGCTTGAGATGATAAGGGCCCTTGACCGGTTGAAAGAAAAATGGGAACAGGAGGGAAGGGAAACATTCAACATCGGCATCGGGGTCAATACAGGTGATATGATCGTGGGGAATCTAGGATCGGAGCAGATATTTGATTACACAGTCATCGGCGACGCGGTGAACCTCGGCGCAAGACTCGAAGGGATAAACAAGGTGTACAGGACAGCCAACAACATTATTATAAGTGAATTTACAAAAGAGGAGTTAGATGATGCTCTGGTTACCAGACAGCTTGATTCAGTGAGAGTGAAAGGGAAAAAAGAACCTGTTGCAATCCATGAGCTGGTTGGAGAGAAAGAGGTAATTGTCTATTCCGGGGAGTTTTTGTCCCATTATGAGGAAGCCCTCAGGCTGTATAAGAAAATGGAATGGGACGGCGCGTATCAGGAATTTAAAAAAGGTCTGCAAATAAGAGATGATGAAGTAAGCAGGATGTATATCAAAAGGTGCCGGCACCTCAAAAAGTATCCCCCTGGAGAAGAGTGGGACGGCGTATTTACTCTTAAAACGAAATAATAGAGGTTATCATCCAACAACCTCTAATTAGGCTGTCCCATACCTACAGATTATACATTTGATGATATATATTACACCAGACCCCTAGCTTCACCTATTGTGCAATGAGAGTCTCCGAATAGTAATGAGCCTTTACCAGTTCGCTTCTTGTAATAAGGAGAAGTTTTGTGGATGTTTATGGTTTTAAAGGGAAGGGGCAGCCTGGATTAAGCTGCCCCGGAGGTGTTATCCTATAATAGCTAAAATATCGTCCCTCTTAACGATCAGGTATTTTTTTCCTTCAAATTCGATTTCATCACCGGTGTATTTTCCAAAAACAATTTTATCGCCCACTTTAACAACTTTTTTTAAATCTTCGTCAGTTCCGATTGCGACGACAGTGCCTCTCTGAGGTTTCTCTTTTGCAGTGTCAGGAATGTAAATTCCTCCGGCGGTCTTTTGCTCTTCAACTTCTTCTAATTCAACCAATAATTTTTCGTCAATGACCTTTAGCTTCATACAAAGCCTCCTATATTATGTAGTATTTTATAATTTAAAATTGTTTAAAAGAAAATTTGTAGGGAGAAACTGTTAAAAAAGTAATCAGGTATTAATGTATCTTTAATGCCCTGTCAATCTCAGCCCTGTTGAATCCAATAATAGGCCTGTTGTTTATAAGAGTTACAGGGACCCCTGTTTGTCCCGTTTTTCTCATAACGTCCTGAACAGCCTTTTCATCTTTTGATATATCAACATCCCTGAATCGGAATCCTTTTTCCCTTAAATAACTCTTTAATTTTCTGCACCACCCGCAACTCGGAGTTGAGAATACGATGATTCTTGGTGAGCTTTCTTTTTTACTCATTTCACCTGATTTCACTAAAAAGTATTTCATAAATAAAGTAATAAAATTGTAATAAAAAGTAAACTAAAATATTCTCATGTGTCAGAGCTGACATAAACTGCTCCGCCTTGACTACTATTTCATTTATTAATATACTTAGACAAAAATAAAGATTGCCCGGTGAGAAGTACCAACAGGAAACTTACTGACAGGCTGCAAAGGATGGGGAAAAATGAGAGAAATCAGCATATTGCCGGAATTTACAAGAGGTGAGATCAGTTTCGAAAATATACCTCTATTTCACTACGGCACGACTCTTGGAGAGCAGCTGAATAAAACAGTTTCAGAAATAGAAGCAGTCCGGCTGCTGGAATCAATGCTGTATATACGTGAATTCGAGGAGATGATTATAAAGCTCAAAGGCAGAAAATTTGTACCCTATGAAGGGTTTCAATTTATAGGGGCCACGCATCTCTCAATAGGGCAGGAGGCTGTTGCCGCGGGGACCATGTCGTCGCTCAATACCGATGATTATATTACATCAACTCACAGGGGTCATGGTCATTCTATTGCCAAAGTTCTCTTCAGAATATATTCCATGAACAAAAAAGAGCTCATCACTTTCCTGGATAAGCGGGACAGCGGGGAGACGGACGAATCTCTCATGGAGCAGGCCGTACGGTTACACATCTATAAAACAATGGCTGAGCTTCTGGGGAAAGAGGAGGGGTACTGCCGGGGCAGGGGCGGAAGTATGCATATCGCGGATTTTCATTCCGGGCACCTGGGGGCAAATGCTATCGTAGGCGGCAGTATGGCCATTGCCGCGGGCGCCGGGCTTAGTTCTCTTCTTTTAAAAAATGGCAGAGTAGTTGCCTGTATGGTCGGCGATGGCGCGGCGAACAACGGCATCGCCCATGAATCAATGAACTTTACAGCCATGCCGCAGTTTGGAGAAGGTTTCCCGGTAATATTTATCTACGAAAATAACCAGTACGGTATGTCGGGTCAGCAGGAGGGTGAGGTTACGGGAGTTAAGTTTCTTTCAAGACGGGGTGCCGGTTTTAATGACCGGAATATGCACGCGCGGACTGAAAGCGGCATGCACATACTCGCAGTGAAGAGCGCTGTTTTAGAGGCAGCTCGAATATGCAGGGATGGTGAAGGTCCGGTTTTGCTTGAGTTTAAGACATATCGATACGCCGGACACTCTTTAAGTGATAAGAGGATGACCTATCGGACAGCAGAAGAGGAAGAGGAGTGGTTGAAGTATGATCCTATAGATCTATATAAGAAAGAGCTGCTTGATAATGGAGTAATGACCGAGAAAAGTATTGAAGACCTGGGCCTGAAGGTCAGAAGTTTAATGGAAGAGGTTACTAAAAAAGCAGCGAAATCCACCGACCCGAGCCCTAAAAGCATAAATGAGGGGCTTTTTTCGGATACAACAAGCGAAAAGATTGGTAAGAAATATATCACTGAAACCACGTTTAAAGAAGCAAAGAAGTTCAGACGGGATTCCGGCGGCAGGATACTTTACCGCCATGCTGTTATTGAAGCTCTTATGGAGGAGATGGCCAGGGATAACCGCGTTGTTCTTTATGGTGAGGAAGTCGCTGAATACGGCGGGGCGTTTCAGGCAACCGTCGGGCTCTATGATATTTTCGGCAGAAAAAGAGTTTTTAACGCGCCGATATCGGAGGCCGCGATTGTGGGAACGGCACTCGGCGCGTCAATAACAGGATTGAGACCTGTGGCAGAAATAATGTACATCGATTTTATTCTCATGACCGGGGACCAGCTTGGGAATCAGGTCGCAAAAACCAAATATATGTTCGGCGGGAAGGCAAAAATCCCAATGGTTATTCGGACAACCATTGGCGGCGGAAAGGGCTATGCCGGTCAGCACAGCCAGAGCCTTGAAGCATTCCCTGCTCACTTTCCGGGATTGAAAGTCGTGATACCTTTCACCGCGTATGATGTAAAGGGGCTGCTTAAGACAGCTATAAGGGATGATAATCCGGTGTTTTTTATTGAGCATCAGCATCTATATATAGAAAAAGATGTTGTCCCAGAGGAGGAATACACGATTCCTTTTGGAAAGGGTGTTATTCGAAGGGAGGGAAAGGACATAACTGTGATATCATATTCCCATCAGCTTAAGGCCTGCATTGAGGCTGCGGAGATTCTGGAAAAAGAAGATGGGCTGGATGTTGAGATTGTGGATCCCAGGACACTCGTGCCCCTGGATGAAGACCTTATTGTGCGCTCAGTGAAAAAAACAGGCAGGGCAGTAGTTGTTGTCCAGGCTCCTGGAAGGGGCAGTTTTGGTGAGCATATAATAACTAGAATACAGGAAAATGCGTTCGAAAGTTTAAAAGGTCCGATAAAGCTAATTTCCGCGTATGAGGTTCCTCCTCCCATGTCCGCCTTACTTGAGCGTGAAAATCTTCCGGACGCGGAAAAAATAGTAAACAATATACGTAAGATGATGTAGGCTGTCCCATATATACAGATTATACATTTGATGATATAAATTACACAGGCCCCTGGCAACGCCTTCTGTATTTAAAGGGCCATTTTATATGTTAAAGGACAGCCTGAATTAGTTTATCTGTATCACGATTTGTTTTAGGTGTCTCTATGCGATTAGTGCAGTTTGGAGCAGGAAACATTGGACGCTCTTTTGTGGGCCAGATATTCTCAATGGCCCATTGGGAGGTCATCTTCATCGACATCGACGGTAAAATTATCGATGAGCTTAACCGGAAAGGGCAGTATATTGTTGAGGTAAAGGACAGGGAACCGAAGACCATTGTTGTCAAGCATGTGCGTGGAATTCCGGCGCTGGATATGGAGCAGGTAAGTGATGAGGTGGCGGGGGCCGATCTTGTATCCACAGCTGTTGGTAAGAAAGCATTGCCCCATATTATGAAACCAATTGCGATAGGGCTGATAAAAAGGCAGAAATCCCTCCCCGGGAAACCGCTTGATGTGATCATCTGTGAAAATATGAAGAATGCGGCTGCCTTTTTTAAGAGCTCCCTGAAAAAGGAGCTTCCCGATGATTTTCCCCTCGAAGATTGTGCCGGTTTTATTGAAACATCTATTGGAAAAATGGTTCCCATCATGAGTGAGAAGGAGAAAATTGTTGACCCTCTTCTTGTTCAAGCGGAGGCCTATAATACACTTATAGTTGATAAAGTCGGATTTAAGGGGCCCATACCGGAGGTTCCCGAACTGGACCCGAAGGATAATATAAAAGCCTATGTTGATAGAAAATTATTTATCCATAATCTCGGACACGCGGTTCTTTCGTATACATCCTTTGTTTTTAAAAGCGGCTACACATATATATGGGAAGCTGCTTTTGATAAAGTGTTAGCTGAGGTTACAAAGGAGGCGATGTGGGAATCCGGAAGAGCGGTTATTGCCGAATACCCTGCCGATTTTAATGATCAAAACATTAATGATCACATCAATGATCTGCTGATGAGATTTGGAAACAGGGCCCTTGGTGATAGTATCTACAGGGCAGGGCGGGACCTATACCGGAAACTATGGACGGACGACAGGCTTATGGGAGCTGTAAAACTCTGTTTGAAACATGGCATCATACCGGAAAAAATATCCCTCGGGGTCGCGTCGGCTATGTTTTTCAGGGCAAAAGATGAAAATGGACAGATGTATGAAAATGACCGGTTATTCCATGAGAAGGAAATATCAAAGGGCATTAACCACGTATTGAAAAACATCTGCAACCTTAAAAATGCTGAAGTATGCTCTTTGATAGAGAGATACTATGTAATGCTGAACCGGGGGGAAAGGGATATAGGAGTTTTTTTTTAATAATGTACCTGCGTTACAAAATTATTCTGTTATTCCGGACTGTTATACCTTCATGGGCAAGTAATTTTCTCTTTAAGTCACTCCCTCCTCCAAACTCACCTAAGTACCCTCCTGTCCTGATGACCCTGTGACAGGGGATGATGATAGGGAAGTCATTCTTTGCGAGCGCGGATCCTACAGCCCTTGATGCGCCGGGTTTTTCTATTTCCCGTGCAATGTCCCCGTAACTTTTAACAGATCCATAGGGAATTCTTGCCGTTTGCTTTAATACTGCCTGTTGAAAAGGGCTTACCTTTAAGGTGTAGCTCACTGAAAAGCCCTGTCCGGTACCTTTGACGTAATCAGTCAGTTCTTTGATCAGTACGGCAAAAGGGCCGGTTTCCTCGAAATGCAAACTGTACTTTTTCCTGATTAAATCTTTAAATTCATCTCTGCTGCGGCTAATATCAATTAAGATAAGCTCATCTTTTTTTGCAAGAAGTCCTGCTTTCAGGAAATTGTATTCGAAAAAATGATAGTAGTGTTTATCCATTGTTTTTAGATCCTAATCGGGAAGATTTTTCAGCGGCATATTTCACCGCGTTCATTATGAGGCCTTTAAAGCCTCCCTCTTCAAGCTGGAGAATTCCTTCAATAGTTGTTCCGCCGGGAGTTGTTACGAGTTCTTTGGCCAGGCACGGGTGGACTTTTAGCTCCTTCAGATAGGATGCTGATCCGTACACTGTCAGAACAGCAAGTTCCAGCGACTTCTCTCTGGACAATCCCATGAGTACGCCTCCATCAGCAAGCGCTTCGATCATTAGAAAAACAAAGGCCGGCCCGCTTCCGGAAAGGCCCGTGATAGCATCCATCTGCCTTTCCTCGACATCAATAACGCTTCCGATACATTTCATGATCGTGTGAGCCGTTTTTAGCTGGGGCCTGGAAACTGAGCTGTTATGGCAGAGGGCGACTGCTGCCTTGCCGACCTGAGCAGCTATATTAGGCATTGTTCGAACTATTGAAACTGCTTTATCCAGCTCTTTTTCAATGAAATCGATTGAGATGCCGGCAGCTATTGATATGATCAGATGGTTTTCGGTTATGAAAGGGGCTAGGTTTTTCAAAATATCTTTTACTTCCCGGGGTTTAACCGCGATTATTACGGCTGAACACTTTTTAACCGCGTTATCAATTTTTTCTAAAGATGTGATTTTAAAGGTTTCTTCAAGCTGTTTCCTTTTGGACTGAATAACCTCTATTAAAAGTATATTACCCGGATTGTGACCGTGTGCTATGAGCCCTTCAATTAACGCCTTTCCTATATTCCCTCCGCCGATTAAGGCTATCCTTTTATCTGTCATCGTTTTCTCCTTTTTAATATCTTTTTAATATAGGCAAGTAAACTTATCAATCATTTTGAGATTTTATTTATAGCCTATGGTTTTTACCTGCTAATTTATTTGTTTACTGTAATAAATTCTGGAATAAAATACCAGCTTTTAATGGATAATACTATACTAAAAAATTGAAGGATAGAAAGACATTATTCCCGGCACCATGTTTATGGTTTTATCCATAGGCGAGAAATAAAATCTCAAAATGATTGATAAGTTTACTTGCC
>DAOVJS010000021.1 GCA_030673105.1 Spirochaetota bacterium | reverse complement strand
GAGGCTACTGTTCAAAGCAGGGGTTGACCTGATTTTGGCCCACAGCAAATATGATCTGGCGGATCTTAAAAGCAGGGTTTACCGGCTCTATGAGCAGGGGGAGATAACAGAGCAGGAAATCAATGAAGGAGTTGAACGCGTATTGGAATTGAAGTTAAAACAGGGTTTGCTCCCGCTGGAACTGTGATTAATAAGCTGTTAAAAATTATTTAATCTGCGGGAGGGATCGGAAGTGAAAACTACAATGAAAGCGGCAGTGCTCAAGGGCCTTGAAACCATTGTTATGGAGGAGGTACCGGTGCCGGAGCCAAAGTCAGGTCAGGTGCTTGTTCAGGTTAAGGCGAGCGCATTATGCGGCTCCGATCTGGCTGGATACTCCGGTCATCATTCAATGATTAAATGGCCGGTTATACTGGGGCATGAGGCATCGGGTATTATTGCAAAATGCGGACCCGGTGTTGATAACTGGAAAGAAGATGATCTGGTAGTGATAGAACCGCTTTTTACCTGCAGGAAGTGTCAAGCGTGCCTTTCCGGTAAATATAATCTCTGTGCGGATTTGAAGTTTGCCGGTCATCAGGTGAACGGGTCTCTGGCGGAGTATGTTATCGCAGAATCACGTTTTATTCATCGAAAGCCGGAAAATGTATCCTTTGAAGAGGCGGCACTTACAGAGCCGGCGTCAAGTCCGCTTCATGCAGTAGAGCGCTGCGGTATACGGCTGGGAGATTTTGTAGTAATTATAGGGTGCGGTGTTACCGGCTTTTTCACAATGCAGTATGTCCTCAGTAAGGGGGCGGAGGTATTAATTACTGATCCTGCTGAGTTTAAACTGAAGATTGCAGAGGAACTTGGCGCTACGTATACACTTAATCCTGAAAAGGTGAATCTTGAGGAACGGGTAAAGGCCCTCACCGGAGGCATGGGGGCGGGTTGTGTTATTGAGGCAGTGGGCATTTCTGAAACCCTTGCATCAACAGTGTCACTGGTAAAAAGGGGCGGAACCATAATGCTTATAGGGTATTCGGAAAAGGAATCCGAATCTTTTGATCTTTCGACCGTTACACTTGCTGAGCTCACTGTTCTCGGCTCCCTCGCATACTGCAATGATTTTCCGGCAGTCCTTAAACTAATGAGCATGGGTAAAGTTAAAATAAAACCGATAATTTCTCACAGACTCCCTCTGGAGCGTGTCGAAGAAGGGATTCAGATGATGAAACGCGAAGAAGAGGGATTACTGAAGATAGTCATTTCTTACGATTAATCGAATTCCGGGTGTGAATCTGCAAGAAATAATATTTTTATCTTTATAATAACGTTGAAACGTCAATTTCATGGTGAAAGTCAGTAATTATTTTCAAAGAACAAGGGGAGTCCTATATGGATATTTCAAAAATAGTTTTAATAACCGGTGCGACAGGCTCTGTTGGCAGGGTCATCAGCAGCACCATGGCGGAAACCCGCTCACGTCTTGTATTAACAGGACGGAGTCAGGGCCCATTGGAAGAGCTGGCAGCTAAGTTGGATCCCCTCGGGGACCGTATCCTGCCTTTTTCAGCGGACCTGACCGGAGAAGCTGATGTAAAGCGCCTAATAGATGCGATCAGTACACGATGGAGTGGTGTGGATATTCTGCTGAATATAGCAGGGGGATGGAGTGGAGGTGTGAGCCTGGGTGAAATGTCTGAGGAAGACTGGGTCAGTGCCCTTGATATGAATCTGCGCTCCGCGTTTCTAATTAACAGGGCAGTGATACCTTACATGGTCAGGCGGGGCTGGGGACGAATTGTCAATTTTGCATCAAAAGCGGCAGAAAGTCCGTCGCCGAAGCAGGCAGGATACAATGTGGCCAAGGCAGGGATAATCGCCCTGACAGCCTCGATAGCCGCAGACTACCGGCGCAAAGGCATTGCAGCCAATGCCATCATGCCGAGTATTATTGATACGCCGAATAATCGTAAACAGATGCCTGAAGCTGATTTCTCAAGATGGGTCACCCCCGCGGAACTGGCAGAACTGGTCCTTTTCCTGTGCAGTGAACAGGGAGGGAGTTTGAACGGGGCCAGTATCCCGATATACGGTCGGGTTTAAGCGCCCATGGTTTACGGCCTGGTGCCTGTATTTACCGGTGAAATTCTTGACAATGAATCATATGTTTGGTACGAGAAAATTAGATATTACCTGTGTGGTAAAAATAATCAGGAGGCCATTAAAATGAAAAAATATTTTCTGGTATTAATAGTTATGATTATTGTGGTTCCAATCTCTTTGCAGGCTTCAGAAAGCACATTAATAAGCGGTGAAATAGAGAGCGGTGGATTTGGAGGGCCTGTGGTTAAGTTAACAAGGATAAATGGAGATTTTACTGCCATGATAGGCGGACGCGGCGCATGGGTAATAAACAATACCATAGCAATCGGCGGAGGCGGCTATATAGGGGTAACCAATCTGGGAAAGGTAATTGAGGGTCAGTCTTATGATATCATATTTAGCTACTTCGGTGCTGATCTGGAGGTCATATTTTACTCGGACAGGATTTTACACTTTACTGTGGATACGCTGATTGGAGGCGGGGCACTGGTTTACAATACAGGAGACTCCTCGGCAGATGAGGATTCATTTTTTGTTATTGAGCCGACAGTCAATCTCGAGCTGAATATTGCCACATGGGCCAGGCTGTGTACGGGTTTGGGATACAGGCTTACTATCGGGTGTGATGATCTGCAGGATATAAGTGATAGAGATGTAAGCGGATTGACCGCAAGTATCATGATTAAATTTGGAAAATTTTAAAATATTTCCCATATACATATGCTGTCACCGGGAAAATACGATGACTCTACATACACAGGCACCAGGTAAATAAGCAAATCACTTTAAAAGTAATCGAAAAATTATTATACTTATTTCAACGCTTATGGACAGAGAAGAGATTAAAAAAAGTATCCTTAAAATTCTGGAAGAAGATTTTGATATTGAAAATCCAGGTGAAGATAAAAACCTGAGAGAAGAGTATGATTTTGACAGTATCGATGCTATTGACATGCTTGTGGCGGTAGAGGCATTTTTAGCTTCACCTCTTACCGTGCAGGAGAAAAAGAAGGCGGTAAATATAAGAACTCTTAATCATATATGTGACTATGTTGAGGAGCTGATAAAAGCGAGAAATTAATTGAGTCTGTCCCGTAATGATTTTTCGCCACGCGCTTTGCTCTAATAAAACATAGCGCGGCCTCTGGACGCAACCAATTTAAGGTCAGCCAATTTAGCGACAGCTTAATTTTCGCGTATGGGGCAAAAGTTACCGGGTAATAACATAAAACCTGACCTTATTCAATTTACAGTCTTTATCGAATGCTCAGTTCGAGGCAGTCTCCCGAAGTGCGAGGATCCGGGCAGTGATATATTTTAAGCAATTTGTTGATCTGCTGGTAACACTTATTGATTGGGTATATTTTTCACTGTCCATAGTACTGTTATTTGCATTATTTCCTCTATTTTTACTGTTATCTTTATTCTATAAAAACAGAGAGATTTTATTCCAAAATATCGTCCATTATTATCTTAGATCGTTTTTTTTTGTTTTAAAGATAATAGTCCCCCGGCTGAAAATATATATTCACAACCTGCAGGAAATAAAGAACATCAGATCTTCGATTGTCATAAGCAATCACATTTCCTATTTAGATCCATTGTTAATTCTTTCAACAAATAAAAGGTTAGTTACGATCTTAAGAGGAAAACACATCAGGATACCTGCTTTCGGCTGGCTGTTAAATAAAGCGGGATATATTCCTATTGCCGGTGAGGGTAAGGATGATGTAGATACTTTATTTATTGAAAGGGTGTCAAAAATAAACGAGCTGTTCTTAAAGGGGCAAAATATTTTAATATTTCCGGAAGGAACAAGAAGCCGCAATGGAAACCTGGGCGAATTTAAAAAGCAGGCATTTAAACTGGCTAAAAAGTATAATGTGCCTTTAGAGCTATTATTAATAAAAAATACGGACGTTCTGTTTAAAAAAGGTAAGTTTCTTTATAATACCTGCATAAAAAACAAAATTGAGTTAAAGAAGATAGGGAGGGTTGTGCCTGATCATCAGCATGGTACAGCTGCTGTCAAGGAATTGATGGATAATATTTACCGTGTTTATTTAGATGAGACCGGTAGGAAAAACCATTCGGAAAAAGAAACAGGACCTGTGGTTACATTTTATAATGATCTGGCAGATGATTATGATAAGGAACAGGATTCCAGCGTTTTTGCTTTTGTGCGTGAGCCGGAAAAGGAAATAATTTTAAATAACCTAAAAAAGGTATTGAAAAAGGAGTTTTCTGTTCTGGAAATTGGCGCGGGAACAGGCAGGTTTACTCTGGAAATTGCTCCATATGTTAAAAAAGTGGTTGCAGTGGATATCTCTGAAAACATGCTGGGTAAATTGTCGGAAAAACTCAGAGAGAAAAATATTTCGAATGTTACATTGATCAACGGTAACTTTTTAAGAGTAGATTTTTCTGAGAAATTTGATATAATTGCGAGTTTTAGTGCTATAGAGTATATAAAGGACGCGGCGGCCCTGTATAAAAAAATAGGGGCACTGGCCGGGCCTGAATGTAAGCTGATCATTACAACGGCTCATAATACATTTCTACGGCTGTTCGGGCGGCTGGGTAATTATTTCAGGCAGAAGATATACATGAAAGCTTATAGAAAAAATGAAATGAAAAAATTGCTCGAGGAAAATGGCTTTGAAATAGAAAATATGACGGATATTTGCTTAAAAAACAGTTTTATAAGAGGTATATTGCTTTTTGTGCTTGCGAATAAAAAACAGTAGGATCCCGGATTGTTCAGGACATTTATTAAATCGAAAAAAATAAGAAACTGGATTGAATCTGTTTCTGAAAAGGGATTGGACCGCAGTAAGCTGACCACGAGGATAAAAATTGGATTACTGTTGATAGCCCTCAGTTTCGTAATAGGCTGGGGCGGCCCTGCTGTTATGGCGGTGATTGCTGTATGGACTAAATCTTTAAAAACAGGCTTAATAGGGGGTTCGGCCTTATACATCTTCAGCTGGGTTGTATGGGGAGCCGGTATGTTATTAACCGGCAAGGCCAATTATGATTTTGGCAGGTACTTCCTGGCTAAATATCTTAAAAAGAAATTTTTTACCAGAACCGGGTAATGTTTAATCATGCTCAGCAAGCAGTATCACTGGTACCCGCGAATAAAATTTCCAGAGTGACCTTACTATAAATCGAAATATTAGTCATACCTATAAGCCATAACTCATTGTGAAACATTGAGTTGTTCCTTTGGGAGAGGATCAATTGAAGGTATTAATATTATCAGCGAACAGGACAATGAGCCCCGATCCTGTTTTTCCGCTCGGGGCAAGCTTTATAGCGACAGCGTGTAGAAAAAAGGGATACGAAGTAAGCACTTATGACTGCGGTTTTCAGCAGGATATTGAGAGCACTTTAAAAAAAAGGCTTGGAGACTTTGAACCGCGCGTCATAGGCATTTCAATAAGGAATATTGATAATGTGGAATATCCCAATTACACTTCTTATGTGCCATTCTACAAAGAACTGGTCAGTATTTGCAGAAAATTCTCAAAAGCTATTATTGTTCTCGGTGGTTCCGGGTTCTCCCTCTTTCCCATAGAATTATTTGAGCAGCTGTACCCTGATTACGGTATTGTCGGAGAGGGAGAAAAGAGCTTTATTGCTCTGATTGAAAGTATTGAGAAAAACGAACAGTTAGATAAAATTGTTTATTCAAACAGGTTAAATATTGGTGATTCTCCTCTTATTCCTGACAGGTCAATTTTTAATTTTAAAGGTTACTACGATCTTGGAGGAATGCTTAATATTCAGACAAAAAGGGGATGCGCCTTTAATTGCTCTTATTGCACCTATCCTTATCTTGAGGGATATAAAGTAAGGCCTAAACGGCCCGCGGTTGTTGTTGATGAAATTGAACAGGTAGTAGATAGGTACAGGGTTAAACATTTTTTTTTCGTTGATAATGTATTCAACTATCCTGAAAGCCACGCTTTTGATGTATGTAATGAGATTATTAAAAGAGGGGTAAAGATAAAATGGTATGCCTATATCAGACCTCAGGTGAAAGACCTGAATTTAATAAATATGCTGAAAGAGGCGGGGTGCAGAAGTATAGAGCTTGGTACCGATTCTATGGCTATGCCGACACTGGAGTCCATGAGCAAGCGTCTGAAAATTGATGATATATTTACATTTTGCGAAAGGTGCAGGGAAGTTGGTATAAACTACTGCCACAGCCTGCTGTTCGGTGCTCCGGGCGAAACATTTGAGACGATAAAAACGACTGTCGCGAATGTAGAGGCTACAGAACCGGACGCGATCATTGCTTTCCTTGGTATTAGAATTTATCCTAATACACCTCTGGCAAAATATTGTGTGGAAACAGGCTATATTAAAAACCGGGATAAAATCGGTCTTGAGCCTGTATTTTACATGAACAGGGAAGTGGAGGGCGGGATTATAGATTATTTAAAAGGAGTAATGAAGAGGGATGAAAGATGGATTATTCCGGGTATTGAAGCTCTCGATTTAGAGTTCTTTAATTTACTGCGGCGGAAAAAGAAAAAGGGCTTAATGTGGGAGATGAAGAAATATATAAACTATATTAAATAATAATTTTATTTACGAATAGTGTGGCCGACATAGCGGCTTTTCCGTCTTTTATGATTTTTGACCGGACCCTGTATCTGCTGTCCTCTGTGTAATCGGGCTCCACTTTAATCTCAAGTAAGAACTCCTCCTCAGGACCAATTAACGACCTGAATTTTGCCTCGCTTATTCTTTCAGTCGTAATATTTTCATTCAGGAGCTTCTTCAACCAGTGTACTGCTATCAGAAGCTGGTACGCGCCCGCTAATAAGGGTCTTTCAGGGAAATGTCCTTTGAATACAATTGAGTCTCCGGGTATGCTTAGCTTCACCCTGGCTTCCAGCTTTTCATGGTCGAGATTTTCATCAATACCTCTTAAACTTCTCAGGATTTCATCTACCATGGTAAAATCTTTATTAAATTCGCTGATTTTGTTTGATTAAAAGCATATTTGATTAAGTCTCCGGCTGCTGAAAATCAGCAGCACCAGCCTGTATAAACTGAGCGAGTGTATTGATACTTTTAAAGGCACTGCGGGCTGTCTCGACATTGCCGATCTTCACTTTATACCTTTTTTCTATTGCAACAGTGAGCTCGAGTAAATCAATCGAGTCCAATCCTAATTCTTCTGCCATAAGGGGTTTATCATCATCCAGGTCTTCCGCATCAATATCCTCAAGATCCAAAGTCTCTATTATGAAGTCTTTTAATTTTTTAATGAAATCTTCTTTTTCCAAGCAAACCTCCTTAAAGTAAACTGTGCTAATTGAGCTATTCTATATAGTAAGTCAGGGACCATGATTTCGGACCAAAATGAATACTGGTTATGGCACTGAGCCTTGAATACCAGAGGTCCTTTATTTTAAATTGTTCATTTAGTGCCTTTTCGACATTTTCCAGCCACTCGTCCATAAATACTCCCTGCAGGATAACACTGATTTCATGGCCCGGATAGTCCTGCAGCCTGTTTTTCATCGTTTCTATTATAATAATCAACGCCTGCTGGTTTGTACGCGCTTTAGCGAGCGGAGCAGTTATGCCGTCCCTGTGCACGATGACCGGCTTTATCGACAGAAGTGAACCCATCAATGCTTTGACCCTTCCAATTCTTCCTCCTTTTGCCAGGTATTTCAGTGTATTCAGCACACAAAATTCATCGCCCCTGTCCTTAAATTCGGCTGCCATTTTCAATATATTATTTACGGATTCTTTTTTTTTAGCCATCCGGGCCGCAATAATAGCCATCATAGCCTGGTAGGCGGTTGCTCCACCGCTGTCGACGATATGCAGGCTTGCGTCTTTAATTTGTTTTGAGGCCTGAACACAGGTATTATACATCTGGGAGTAGTTAGCGGAAAGTGTGAATATGATAAATTCTTTGTAATTTTTTACTAAATTATTTATAACATTTATTATATCCCCGATGCTTGGAGGAGATGAAGTCGGCAGGTTGTCGATATCCGCGAGTGATTTATAGAACTCCTCTGTTTTAAAGTCGATGCCTTCCTTTAAACTTTTATCTGAATAATTCAGGTAGTAGGGTATAACTGTGATGTCAAATTGCCTCCCTAATTTTTCTGTAAGAGACGCCTGGCTTCCCGTAATAATTTTTACTTTCTGCATTAGACAGCCCCTTTATTTTATTTACAGACCCCGGGTTTTATTCCAGGGAAACTATATAGCACGGTACTAACTGCCTGCCGTCTATAAACTCTATCTCAACATTGCTGTATTTACCTATTAACTGAGCTCGTATACGGGTTAATTCATCTTCTTTAACTTTTTTTCCATAGTATACAGCAACAATACTGATTTTATTATTGATCAGGTTGTTAATTAGTTCAATCAGGGCTCCGTCCGCTGAACAGCCGCTGGATAATATAGTGCCGGTGCTGGAGATGCCTTCAAATTTATATAATTTGCTATCATCGGCAGCGGTTTTTATCCGGCCTGGACCGACTACCTGGCACGATATAACATTGTTCAATGCTTTAGACATAGCTCCGGCATTTTCCTGCGGGCCCAGCTCAGGATTGAAACTCAGTATTGCCTCTATCCCTTCAGGAATGAATTTGCTTTTGACAATCAGATTGTTTTTATAGGAGAGCCTCGAAGCCTTTTCTACTATCGGGAAAATATTTTCATCATTGGGCAAAATTACGACATTGTTCGCATTGATGCCGCAAATACCTGTTATCAGTTCTTCAAGAGCAGGAGGCCCGGTGTCGGACAGTACCATTACCCTGTCAGCCCCGAGCGAATACATTACATTGGCAAGCCCTTCTCCGGATACGAGTGAAAGAATGCCGGTTACTTTTTCCTGTTCCTGGCGGGTGCCGTTTCTTTTATCGGGGTTAAAAAAGTTATAATGCTGAAAATACATATTATCGATTTTAACCTGTGATACTGTTCCCAGGGCTTCAAAATTATTAAATATTTTTCCGGGCTCGTTTGTATGAATATGAATTTTATAATTTCGATCGACCTGTGCTACTGTTATATAATCTCCATATTTCTGCAGCTGTTTTTTAACTGTGTCTACGTCTGTATTTGATTCCATAAAAAATTCAGTGCAGAAATTATATTCCAGCGTTTCAACTTTATGTACATCTGCTGAATCTTTATATTTGTGTCCGCTTAAATCATCTTTCCATCTTTTAAATTTCGAGGAATACTCCGGTGTAAAGGGCGCAATTTTATCCTGCCAGTATTTTATGCAGGATATTTTTTCATCGATAGGTTCGGTTGAAAGAGAAATATAAAGTTCTTCAATGAAAAGCAGGAAGGCGTATCCTCCTGAGTCTACAACACCGGTTTCTTTCAGTATTGCAAGGATATTTATACCATCTATCAGGGATTTACAGGCAGCCGTATACATCTTTTTAATCACAATATCCATTGTAACCAAGTTTAAATTACTGTAGTCCTGCTCACACACGGTACGCATAACGGTCAGAATAGTACCTTCCTGTGGATTGTTTACTGAACTGTAGGTATATTTGTATCCGCATTTAAAGCATTGTAACAGGTCCTGCACGGATAACACGTCGGTACTGTTTTTTACCCCTTCATCGAATCCCCTGAAAAATTGAGCAAGCATCACACCCGAGTTGCCTCTTGAGCCCAGCAATAGTCTTCTGGCGTAGTTTGAAGTTATCTCCTTTAAACTGTGTGACGGAGTATTGTTTATAACCTTTTTCCCATCTAGTAGAGTCAATAAAACATTTGTTCCCGTATCTCCGTCAGCTACCGGAAACACATTTAGATTATTTAATTTGATTTCGTTTTTTTCGATTTTTCGAGTTGTATTGTTAATTATCTCTATGTACTTTAAAGAGTTAAGCAAGCTCATTTCTTTTCCGGTAAAATATTTTAGTGTCTGAAGAATCATTTCTTTGTTTTTCAGGCCAGGTAAAGCTCCCGGGGCAGCGCTGGTTACCAGGTGCTGTCTGAATATTTCGATAAAAGCTCAGTGATCGAATCTCCTGAGATAAGATCAACCAGATTTTCAATGTCTTCATCGAGCTCCCTATCGTTCGAGATGAAAGGAACGATGTTTCTCACAATGGATAATAGCTCCTTTGCAATATCTGAAAATTTATCAATCCCTCTGAGATCCATTGCCTGACACAGGGTGATAAGTTGAATCGCTATGAGGTATTCTGCCATCCTGATAACATCCCTTGTATGCCGGGCGGATATTGTTCCCAGACTTACCTTGTCCTGATTCATGGACTCAGTCGGCCTTGAATGGATACCGGTTGGGCCCGAGAGGCTCAGTATCTCTGCTGTTAGTGAAGTACAGGTTATCTGAATTGCCTTTAACCCGTGATTGATAAAGGTATTGTCACTTCCAGGGAATATCAGGTTGGGAGGTAAACCGTTGCTGAATTTTTCATCGATTACCAGTTCAAGCTGTTTATCAATGAGGTCAGCGACATTTCCAATTATGGCTCTTAAACTGTCCATTGCCTGACATATATGACCGCCATAAAAGTTCCCTCCGCTGTATATCTTCCCCGTCCTGTAATCTATCAGGGGATTATCATTCACTGAGTTCATCTCTATGATCACCCAGTCTTCTACCCATTTCAGAGTATCCCATAACACACCGATAACATGGGGTGAACATCGAACTGAATATTTATCCTGGATCGCCCTTTTTAAAAAGGTACCGTTATCCTGCCTTGAAATATACTCTTTAACAGAAGAAACGATTTCCTCATGAGTGAGTGCTATTTTGCTTGTTGAAAGATATTTTGATATTCTTTTTGCGCATTTAATCTGGCCGTCATAAGGCTTGTTCTCATGTATCAGAGGGAGGAAGCTGCCTTTATTTCCTTTAAGAACTTCCACAGTAAGTGCGGAGGTCAGCTCTAACATGCCGGCAATTTTTCTCGCGTCCATTGAGCAAAAAGCGGCTAATGCAGTCATAACTGACGTTCCGTTTATGAGCGCCAGAGCCTCTTTGGGTTCGAACTGGATAGGTTTCAGGTTCCGGTCTTTTAAGGCATCCATCGCTTCAACAACTTTTCCCTTATGTATGACCTTTCTCCTTCCTGTGAGCGCGGCCGCTAAATATGATAGAGGTGTTAGATCTCCGCTTGCTCCAACTGTCCCCTGTTCAGGAATTAACGGCACTATTGGGATGTTGATAAACTGTTCGATCTGTTTTAAAAGTTTGTATGTAACTCCTGAATAGCCCCGGGCGTTACTTATCAGCCTGATGAGCATTACCCCCAGACTTTCCGTTTCTGAAAAGCGTTTTCCTACACCGCATCCATGAAACTTAATCAAATTCTCCTGAAGTTTCTTTGCCTCTCTGTAGTGGACCTGATTGCGGCATGAATCTCCGAACCCGGTGGTCACGCCGTAAACCGGGATGTTCCTGTTCACATAATCTTTAATTATTTTATTCCCTTCATCAATCAGGTCTATATAATTTTTACTGTCTGATAATTTAATTTTTGTGTTTCTTCTGGTTACAGCCGCGTAATCACTGAAGGTAAGCCTGTAGCTGTTATCAATTAAAATTGTCTTTTTTTCCATGGTAATATTTCCCCGGGTTGATTTTACACAATTATAGCAGGGCCTATGGAACCGTTAGGCTGTTAGTTAGCTGACGGTTCTCCTCTTCTGTTCGGCCTTTAATAAATTGTATTTTATCATTATTCACGTGCAGTAATCACGTCAGCCGCAAAATTGAACCACTGAAATGGATATTTATAAATCATTTCTTCAAGGTATTCCGCGTATGCGGATACAGCAATTATTATGGCAATTTTTTTGCTGATCCCCCCGCTGTAGTCAAAAGAAATTGGTTTTTGCGCGATAAATCGGTATTCTTTTTTTTCTTTAATTATAAAAATGCAGATAACAACAGCTTTTGTTAGATAAGCGATGTGCCAGGGGCCGAGAGGTAATTTCATTTTGAGCCCCTTCATTCGTGCTTCGTGATACTTGCTGTTTTCTCCGGAAACTCTATCACCCATCGTAAGCAGGATTTCCCGCCTGTTCAGGACATCAACAGCTTCAAAGATAACATTCATCGGCTCAGCCGGATTTATAAACCTGACATTACCCTTCTCAAGCTGATCGTTCATTGAATAACGGCTGCCATTCTCATTATCACCATTCTGATACATCATAAAATGAAAAGGCAAATCGAAAGAATCACATAAAAATCTGAAAAGATTGTAACCGCCGATATGGGAGCATAAAAGAATTATCGCGTTGCCTTTTTGTATCTCTCCCTTAATTATTGATTTACTGTTATAATCAAAGTTATGATCTGTTTTGATTCCATGTCCGGCAGTTATTCTGTCAATTAATGTTTTGCCAAACATTACATAATGTTTGTAGATACAGATTAAATATTTGATTTTAGAGCAGCCAGGGTAAATTGACGACCAGTATTTCATTTCATTTTTTCTTACCCCGGGCATCACAGTCATATAATAAAAAACCACGGGTAATGCTATTAGACTGATACTCCATTTACCGAAGTATTTCACCATTAGATGCAGCAGCGCCCTGCCAAAGATACCGCCGCGCTCTTTTATCATGTTAGGTCTTATAAGTGTATCACTCACCGGACTGTTCTTTTTTTTTAAACGAAAATTTATGTTCGACACCGTTTTTTAATTTGACAATATTTTCTTTATGCTTGATAACAATAATAGTCGCAAGAAGTACAGAGAGTATTATATAGGGTAATATATAAGCATTTGCCCTATTTAGAAATATTATTATCACAGGGAAAACAGCGACAGAGATCATTGATGATAGAGAAGCATACCTCGTGATGGCCGCGATGATCACATACAGTGCTAAAAATATAAGTGTTTCTAAAGGTAACAGCACAAGCATCATTCCAATAAAAACGGCAACTCCTTTACCTCCCCTGAATTTAAGAAAAACGGGATAAATATGTCCGAGCAGAATAAAGAATCCGGCTCCGCAGAGTATGTACGTATCCTGCAGGGAACCGGTTAAAATGAAATACTTTAGGACTAAAAGGGGAACTACCGCTTTAAAAATATCAATTGACACTGTCAGGAGCCCCCACCCGTAACCCAGGGTCCGGGCAACATTCGTGGCACCGATATTGCCGCTTCCATGCTTCCGGATATCTTCATTCAGAACCAATTTCGATATGATAACTCCACCTGAAATTGATCCAACTAAATAGGCCGGGATAAAATAAATAATAATTAAAAGATTGTTCATTTCTGAGCTCCAGGCAAAAATATATACTAACGCATCGTTCTGTTAATTTCAAGTATAAATCCCCTGTGTGTTTATGAAAATGTCTTGATTTTTTAGAAGCCCTGTAGTTTTTTTAAAAGTACAGAACTTCTTCACGCAGCAAAAATATGGAATACAAATGAATACTTTAGAAATAAGAGATTTCGAGGTTTTGGTTGAAAACATAAAAAGCTGCCTTTTAAACTTCGGGATATTTAAGATCGAACATGTCAGAAAAAATAAATCATCTTTTTTAAAGATGCTTACGGATGGTGAAATAAAGCTGTATGAGAGATATCTTCGAGAAAAGAGCAGGCTTGAGTTTTTAGGCGGAAGAGTTTTGTTGAAGCAGTGCCTTTTAAGATCGATAAATAAAGATGCTTGCCGGAGTGTGGCCTTTAAAGATATTGATATAAAAAGAGGAGAAAATGGAAAGCCCCGTCTGTTTATCCGGGATAATGAGATAGATTCAGTCTACTTTTCAATATCCCATAAGATGGATTATATTTTTTGCGCGGTGGATTATGATTCTAATATAGGTATAGATGTAGAAAAGGTTGATATAAAGCTGATCAGGTTAAAGTCGTACTATATGACTTCTAAAGAAGAGAAAATTATATCCGGCACAATTAAGGTGAAGGATCTGCTGCCGGCTTACTACACCATGTTGTGGGCATCAAAGGAGTGCCTGGTAAAATGCCTGGGGCAGAACCTCTGGCAGGTTTTAGGAAACTCGGAGCTTGTAGAGATCAGGGGAAAGGAATATGTTTTAAGGTACAGGCTAAAAGATAGAGAAATAAAGGTGATTTCAAATAATTTTTTGTATGATGGGTATGTTTTTTCCGTCATACATGGTTCTGAAGAAAAAAAGAAGCTGGTCTTACATTAGCAAATAAAGCCCGGATTTGAAGGTAATCGATTAGACAAAACCACCTGTTCTTTCTATGGTTCTTCTTCTCATCCGGCCAAAGGACTGATATGAAACGAAAACCCCTGCCTTAAAAAAGACTACCGGGATGGGTAGGCTTTTGTATTGGCTGGATCGTTTACCGGGGCTCTAATTCCGACAGCGTCGCAGGCATTTCGTGCTGGGTGTTTACAATCCCGGGACCGGTAACGAGATCAAAGCAGGTAAGGATGAGTTTACCCTTCCAGATGATCGGCTCGCCGGGCTGGTCGAGTTCTCCGTTGAATCCGTCGGAATCCGGGCTCCGGGCGATTCGGGTGACCGTTCCGTCCGGTGACACCCTGGCAACGGCGTTTGCGTAGAAATCGGCTATAAAGAGATTTCCCTTTTCGTCCATGATCATACCATCGGTGGTTTGCAGCTGTTTGGGATCCTTGGCCCAGACATTGTTTTCCTTGACGCTTCCGTCGGGATTGAACACGACCTTGTGTACCGCACCATCGCCGAAATTCCCCACAAGCAGATTTCCGTCGTGATCGAATGCGATACCATCCAGACCGTATTGGCAGTCCTTGTTGTGGGTCAGGACCGTCGTCAGGATATGTTTGTCCTTCAGGGTGTTAGTTATCTGAATATTTTCTTCATCAAGTCCGAAGCGGTATACGCAGCTCACCAGGAGTCCGGAAGGGTCTTTCACCTTCGAGAGCATACTCTGGGTGACATACACGTAGCCGTTGCGTATCCGCATTCCGTTGGGATGCTCCATGCCGTTTGCCACCACCGTCCATTTCACCAGCTTGTCGTTCTTGATGCGCAGCCTGAGGATGCGTCCCTTGAACTTCAACTCCGGTTTGTCAGGCCACCCCTGGTTATCGCATACATATAGGTCCCCGCCGGGACCGAAAGCGATTCCCATGGGTGAGGCGAGGCCCGTTTCCGGGTGGACCGGTGAATCGACCCATTTCCTGATATTCTTGTTCCCGTCAATTTTCAGGATACAGCCCGGTTTGGTCTGGTCTGCATAATTCGGACAGGCGAGGATAAGATCGCCGTCTTCATGGATTGCCATTCCATCGGGAGTGGCAACGAAATCAGGTAATAGGGAAAAAAGTTTCGGTGTCTGCATATTTTTCTCCTTGTTTAGAATCTCAGTGATTGAGTAGATAGATTGGTACACCCTCTTTATCGGGCACATTCATGCAACAATCTATGTAAGTTACTAAGAATTATTTCATTTGGCACTCCAATTGTTCGTTGATGGATACAGAGTACAAACCGGGAACGAAAACACCGCGATCAATTCATCATCGTTTATATGAATACTCATTTTCTTCAGGGTTTCTATTCGTGTCGTTGGTTTACAATCTTAAAGTTTATCTTTTTTTAATTTCTTAGCATATTGACTGATATTTTTCCAGCGTGCTTTTTCAATTGCACTCGCTTTCATTGTTTGACGGTCAGACAAATAAGCAAACTCTCTTTTTAATTTCAAGTAACTTTCCAAACGTTTCAGTTCAAGAGAACTATTGTTTATAGCTTCCTGAACAGCACAACCTGATTCATTTACATGACTACAATCCCGGAAACGACAATTTGTTGATAATTCTTCAATATCATCAAAGACTTGTTTTAGTCCTTCTTCGTCACCCCAGACCTGTATTTCACGCATTCCAGGAGTATCGATAACCATACGTCCTCCGGGAAGAACAATCAATTCGCGAAAATTAGTAGTATGACGGCCCCGGCTTCCTAATTCACTTACTTCGTTTACTTTAAGACGATTAGTTCCGAGAAGTGAATTGATTATGGTAGACTTTCCGACACCAGATGAACCTATGAATGCTACCGTTTTTCCTGCTTTGATGTACTTGCTCAAATTTTCCAAACCTATGCGTTGATATACACTGAGAGTGTATACATCAACCCCGATAGCAATTGATTCAACCTCGCTTTTTCGCAATTCAGTTTCTGGACAAAGATCGGCTTTATTCAAAAGAACAACCGGCATGGCTCCACTTTCCCAGGCTATGGATAAATATCGTTCAATCCGCCTTAAATTAAAATTTAAGTCTAACCCGGTGACTATAAATACTGTATCAATATTTGCTGCAACAACTTGTTCTTCAGTAATTTGACCTGCAACTTTACGACTAAAGACGCTCTTTCTTGGAAGGAGAGCGTGGATCATTGTTTTTTTTTCTCCAGGAAGAATAGAAGTTACAACCCAATCACCTACCGTGGGAAATTTACTTTTACTATTAGTCTCAAATCTAAACTTACCAGTTACTTCACATGAAAACTCTCCTATGTCATTACATGCAATATATTTTTCTCTATTCATCCGTATTATTCTCATCGCAGAATAATCCTGGTTTCGATATTGTTCATAATGATTTTCAAAAAAAGAGTTCCAGCCTAAATCAGTCAATTGCATCTTCTTTTCATCCCTCTTGAAGTTATACAAATATTGAATTTATTATTACTCTTCAATATTACAGTTCGATATTGTATTTACATTTTTTCTAGCCGCTATGGATGGCGGCATCTCTAACCAGTTAGGCGGTTGGATTTCAGCTAACTGTTTAGCTTCTATCTGAAGCTTGTTATATTGCGTCTCTTTCCTTCGCAACCTGCAATGTCTTGAGAAGCTCATCTTTATCGTAAAGTTGATTGGTGACGTACTTGTGGAGAATAACGTTTATGAGTGTCTGATACGGCATGCCCTGCCGTTCGGCCGTTTTCTTTATACGGTCAAGGTCATAACCCGAGATGCGCAAACTGATAGCCTCGTTTTTCTTCGAGCGTTCAATGCGGGCTCGTATCTCGCCGGATACCGGACGCAGTTGTTCTGCCGAATGTCCAGATATCGGTAATCACGAATAAGTTCCGTGAGTTCTTCAAACGATATCGATCGCTTGAGCTTCAGCCATTCGTTTTTTTCATCGTCCCATATGAAGTCCATCTACCTATAAGAATACTCTTTTGTATATACAATGTCAACGGATAATGTGTGATAGTCAACCCA
Source organism: Spirochaetota bacterium (assembly GCA_030673105.1). GTDB lineage: Bacteria > Spirochaetota > B62-G9 > B62-G9 > DRHN01 > DRHN01. The sequence continues at coordinate 1,169 of DAOVJS010000021.1, read as the reverse complement.
ATTACCGTTCTCTATCGAATCTCAATTATCTCGATAGGGATTGGAAGTATGGATACCAACCGGCCATGTGATATTCGCGATCATCTGGGACATCGAAGTACTGATGCTACTCGAATCTACGCAAAGGTTGATTTACCGCACCTTCGGGAAGTTGCAGCATTTAACTTCGGAAGTGTCCTATGAAACTCATTAATCTATTTCATGAGTATATTGAATTTAAACAGTCGATGGGTATGCGGTTCAATTCCGAAGCTGCCATCATTTGCGTTCTCATCTACGAAGATCCTCCAGATTCTCTTGCAACGAAACACCTGCTGGACGTGGGCGTCCTCTCTCCACTGCTGTTGCTAACGTGGATTTCGGATTGAACTATGTCTCACGTTCTATCCGCCTCATGACAAGACGGCATTTGCTTCTTCCAGCTTTCTCAATGCCGTCACTCCTACAGCATGCCTTGCGGTCCGGGTGCATTTGCCTTGTTATGCATTAGTGTTCATTTCCTGCGTAAATCCACATTGGCTCTGTTTTACCCGCCCTCACAAACCCAAGTGCCTTATAAAACTCTATGGCATCACCATCCGCCGTTAGCATTTGTTGATGAAAACTTGAATATCTGCTTTGCATGGCTTCCATCATTTTTCGACCAACGCCCTTTCGTTGATATTGTGGATGCACCAACATGTGCGGGTAGTAAACAACTAAATGACTATCTGATATTGCATTAGCTATACCCACAAGGCGGCCTGATATGCGTGCAGTTACAAGAGAATGAGAGCCACGTAATGCCGCCAAAAGTTGTTCGGGCTTCTCAGCCGATGACCATTTATTGGCTTTATATATTACTAACACCTCTTCATCTTCTATTTGGTCATTGAGGCTTATTACAATTTGCATATTATTTCCAATATTTAGATGCATAATGTTACGGTTGAGCAGCAGTGGAGGCTAAAACCACGGCTACACCAAAAACCAAAAATCTCCACAAAAAGCAAAATGTTCTTATCACTCTTGGGCTCCCCGCTGTCTGCTTGAACCGTTTGTTATGTTTCAATTTTGATTTTGCCTTCCAAATATTTTATTGCTTTGCCAGATATAAGAACCCGATTATCAATGATCTCACAGCTTAACTCACCGCCTCGTGATGAAACTTGTTTAACATTAAATCGTTT
>DAOVJS010000028.1 GCA_030673105.1 Spirochaetota bacterium | reverse complement strand
TCTTCTAAGCTCATTTAATGCCTCCGGTACGAGTAAGGCTGCACACATTCAACAGAATTCCATCTTAAAATAGTGTTCATCTTCATCATTTTTGACATCGATATAATCAAGGTCGCCAGGTGCTGACATGCCGCCGATAATAATACCCCGTTCCATATCTTTATTAAATGGATCTGTGCTGTAAATCAATGCCTTTCCATTTTCTTCGTCTATTTCCACCAATTTAAAAGTCCCGACAAGTTCCTCGGGCCCTTTTATCACACTCGCATAGCCCTGTGAATCGGTCTGAAAATATAAAAAATCTATCCCTTTTTTGATGATGTTTTTTCCCGGACCGTATTTGTACCAGCTGAACATCATCTCTATCCCGACCCTTTCCATTATAGGGCTTGCATTTTCGTATGACTCTATTACGATTCTTTCAAGTTCTCTAAGTCGCTCAAAGGGATACCATTCGTTGACATCGATATCGCTTATAAGACTGCTTGCCTTGGAACCGGCTACAATGTTCAAATTGATGCAAGCCTGGGCAAACCCGTGAACAGTTGCGCCGAATACTTTCAGTTCCGTTTCATTTCCATTGCTCATAATACTCTCCTAATATATTATACATAAAATTATTTACAAACATAGCCGAACACTGCCACAATTGTTGTGTCATTATAATTCAGACGGGTCAAACCCTCCGAGACCCGGTATTCACTGTACGCTGGAAGTTTTATCCCAACATCAAGAAAATCAACGGGTCTGAAACCTGCCCTGCTTAATCTGAGCAGCCACGAATCGTACGGCTCATGACGTTCACATCGAAAGTAGTCGCTGACTCCAAAAATATCCCTTATTTCACGGCCGAAAAATTTTTCTTTTATCGTAAATTTATGAGAGATATCTATGTCAGATTCATCGATCAACTCGAATATATTACCAAAGTGCTGCCAGCTGTTATGGAACCGTTTTGTCAGGTCTTCGGTGTCATGATTGGAGTGGGGCTCGATCAATGTCAGGATCAACGGGTTTAATTCTGCCAGTTTTTTTAATAAATTTGTCCGGATTTCGTTGTCGCCCAGCGGGTGTGTCGTATGATGGAGGGTAAAAGCAGAATTTATAATGATATTTTTACCCCCAATCTCTTTTATGAATTCATAGTCCCTGTCAGATATACTTTCTATCATAGTGCACATCGGGTAATAATTTAAATTAAATTGAGAATCTCCCTTTATATAATCGAAAGATTTTCTAAATTCCTCAAGGTTTTGTTTATCAGGATCCAAAGCGATAATATTAATTGTTTCCAGGCTGGTATGCCCGTTTTTCAGCATAAGAAGCAGGTTTTTTATCTGAAGGCCCTTTCCGATGCCTATGTCAAACAGTGTAACAGCTTTCGAGTTACCCAGCGCTTTTATAATATATTGATTTGCCAGTTCATGGGCTGCAAAAACAAACGGGACTGCTTCTGCCATACTGTAAAATAACGTGATCTGTGGGATATCGAATTTCTGAATATAGATGTTTTTATTTTTCAACAGCTTCCGGTCGATCCGCTTTAAAAGAGATTCAACGATTAAATGAGTCAATAGATCCGCGTTCGATGTATTTATGTCAACGTTTTTTAAGATCTTTTCTTCAATTTTAGGTTTGGCAAGTTTTTGCCGATTTGACGTGATCTGTTTACAGATGTTCAGCAGTTCATCGTATTGCTTCTGAAAAATCAATTTCTTGCTCCTGAAAGGGAAAAAATATCATTTATTCAGATTATAGCTTAAAAATTAAAACATACTGCACCACTGAGCAAAACCCCGAACATGAACTAATAATCCGCATTAAAAATAATTACGCTATTTCCGATGTTTACTGCCTATTTATAAATTGTAATACGTAATTGCCGTACTTTCAACAATAATTAAAATTTAACCATTTTCTTGTTGAAACCGTAACAAAAACCCCGTTTTTTACTTACATATTGTTTTCCGGGAATAAATGATTAAAATTATCTGGAAAAAATAACTGAAGTAATTCAGCGTCTCATAAAAAGCTCTTCCGTGCCGGGCATTGCTGTAATTTCGGCTTCGATTGTTCTAAAGGTATTGGGAGAACTGAAACTGCTTGAAAATCTCACCAAACTGCCGCTGCGGCGTATTGGTCTCGACTGCGAGCCTCATGAACCTAACAACACATCAACCATCGTCTTCTTGCCACAGGAATGGATCCCGCAAACTGTTGGGGACATAAAAGACATCACCCCAATCTAAACGCGTAGGGGTACTATCAGGCGTAAATTGATGATCGACATAATCCTCCAGCAAATAAATGGGCCGACCATGCTGGGACACGACTAGCATGTATTTACTGCCTAAATCGAGGAAGTTTGGGCATTCCCATCCTGTCAGCCTCCACCTCCCAATATTTAGATGATAGGAACGGTTATTATTCTCGAAAGTGCCGGTACAGGGCCTCGGAAACATATTCTTCATGCTGTTCCACCGGAGAAAGCTGTGTAATCCCCTCCCATGGTTCCCTGTAATCTATCCCCTTCGCGTATTGAATGACCTCATCAAGATGTTCAAATACTTTTCTAAATCCGTCTATCATCTTGTTCACGGTCTCAATAGGAGTATGCGGATAGGTAAAACGCACATCCAGCGCAAGTGATCGACTCAGCACATCCAGGGTCACAGGATAATCTTCAATGTTATAGGAAACATCACGGCCGTGAGGACATGTCCAGGGACAGCCTTTCCCATACCCCCTCTTAACCTGAAATAATGACTGGCCCGGCACAGGCGTGTGCTGTGATAACCTCACGAATATTCCCTCCGCACTAAGAATGTCATGAAGTGCCTGTCGAAACCTGCCGCCAGTTACGTCAGCCCCTGCCGCTTCAGGATCAACCTTGAAGTAGTATATATAATACGCATGAGTCCTGTCTTCAGGCACAAATGGCGGCACAATTCCCGGTATCTCGGATAGAGCTTTCGAAATATATTCTCCGTTCTTATGACGCGCGTTTATATAGCCATCAAATCGTTTCAACTGGCTGCGAACCATGGCTGCAATCAATGGACTGATCCTGTAATTCCATCCCATTGTATACGCGTTGTACTCTCTCTGCTTCCCCTTCTCTACAACCTCCCCGAACATCCGGACCATATCCGCAAGATCCCGATAGTTTTTATTATTAGTGCAGACCAGACCCCCTTCTCCCGCACCAGGCAGCGGTTTCAACGGCATTGTGCTGGCACCGCTAATATCACCCAGGCTTCCCACTTTCTTTCCTTTATACGTAGCCCCACCTGCCTGCGAACCGTCCTCTATTACTATCAGATTATGTTTTCGCGCTACCTCGTATATCTTATCATAGTCTGCTGGCAAACCATGATAATCTACTGCCATAACCGCTTTTGTCTTATCAGTAATCTTTTCTTCAATCTTTGTATAATCAATATTGTAAGTGTCAGGATCTATATCTACAAACACCGGGATCGCATTATGATGCATTACACTTGTTGCTGAAGCCAGGAATGTCAAGGCAGGTACAAGAACTTCATCTCCGGGTTCTATTCCTATCCCCGCGACACACGCGTGCAAAGCTGAAGTGCCGCTATTAAATGCCAGGCAATATTTCATACCTGTAAATTCGGCATACTCCCTCTCAAGCGCCACTGTCTCGGAATGCTCTTTACCCCAAAAATCCCCGCTGTCGATTACGCGATTGAGGGCTTTTTTATCTTCATCTGTTACAATTGGCCAATCACCTGCGATATCAAGATCCTTCGAAATTGATTTGGGCCCTCCATTAATTGCTAATTTTGCCATTAGTTATACCCCTCCAGTTTTATTTATGTAAGATTTTTAAAACTAACCAATATTTATATCATGGCACTCATACTCATAGGATGAAATATATAAGCTCTAACAAATATACAAAATACGCTATATAGAACGACTTGATCTCAATCTGTCCAACTATCGGGATCCATTCCAAAATATTCCAGTACGTGTTCCTGCATTGGAGGGCAGCCGGGGATGTATCCACCCTGACTCTTATACTTTTTGGTACATGAACCAAAGCTCAGAAGCTTTCCCTTAATTTTTGACGGCGCTTTAACTGTCTGCCCGAATATTAAAGTATGGTCCTTTAAAACATCCAGCTTGCCTTTTAAGTAATTATTGAGGAGGGTTTCCACAACCTGACGACAACCACTGCACGCTCCGGCTTCATGTATTTTAATTCCCAATTTTTTTTCAAATTCTTCAAAGTCAAGCCTCAATAATTCAAAGGGGCGCTTCACCTGCTCAATAGACAGGCCCGATACCTCAATCAGAGATAAATCCGCACATCCAAGGTCCTGCTGTGCGGCTAATTGAATATAATCAATCTTCCCGGGGTCGATTCCCATAACACTGGCCGCTACAGTATCAGCTGCAACTGTGTCGAAAGAAGTGATAATAACACCCAGATTAACAGGCTTTCCATGTACAGGCCCGAGCCCTTCCATGGCAACTGTCCCGTCAATAACAGTAAGCTGGGGTAAAACGAGCTTATTTATGTCAATAATGGATTGCGCAAGGCCCAATACATGGAACCGTTTCTTGTCCTTATCCTTAATAACTCCTTTCATATTTTTCAGACCCAGAGTGACGGGGAGCATATCGTGTGTCTTCATCACAGGAACATTGATAATAACATCCGATTTAAAAAGCACCTCCGGAAGTTCGATCCTCCGGAATATTTTACCATTCGGTATTCCCATGTAGAGAGTGCCGGCTTTCTTGAGATCTACAAGCTCTGTTTTTTCCTCCCGGGCAAGCTCTGTATAACCACTTGCGTCAAATGCATCCCGGGTTTTACATCCGATTACTGAGCTTTCCGCAATGATTATTTTCCCTGCTCCCGCTTTACGCGCTAATCGGCACAGAGATTTGACTACATTGGGGTTAGTTACTGCACCCGTTTTATAATCCATGGCACAGAGTACGTTTGGCTTAATAAGCACACTGTCACCACGGGTAATCAGTGTTTCCAGGCCCCCAATAAGATTGATTGAATCAGATACAGCTTTATTTACGCTTTCAAAATCATCGATTCTCTCACTTCTGGTAATAGAAACTAATGGGTTTTCCATCCTGCATATTCCCGCATTATTAATTTGGCGCTTCTTGTTCCAAATATACTACTATGAATATATATAATCCTCAAATATTTAATCAGAGGGATATTTACTTCCCGGTGATCTAAAATTTCTCAGTATGTACGGTTTTACTGGAATTTAAATGTGCAATAATGTAAATTATATGTTGAAAAAAAATCATTTTGAAATAATAATAAAGAAAAGCTCTTCAGCCTTTTTAAACTAAATGAGCGGGCGGTCATAATCTAAAGTATATTTAAAACGGAGGAATGTTATGAAAAAATTATTACTGATTGTTTTAATCCTATTTATTTTACCTGTTTTTTTATTTGCCACCGAGATCAGAGAAGTAGGGCGCGTTGAAACAAATAGAGGTGAACTGTATGTTAAATCAAATCAGAGCGGTGATGTTTATCTGGACATCATGTCAGTCAGTGTAAAGTTTAATGAAGACGAAAAAGCTGAACTTATACCCGCTATTGATAAAGCTGTAGATTATGCGGGAAAGGCCGAGAGAACAGACATCACTTTAACAAAAAGGACCGGCGGAATAAAACAATTAACACGGGCAAACCTGGCAGCCGGAGTGTCTGTGTACTTTCAGACAGAAGACGGCTACGGCAGAATATTCCTTATATTAAAAGATTCCGCAGACGCGTACTTTATTAAAGCCTTCCTAAGTAAAGAACAATGTGAAAAATTATTAAATTTATTGAAAAAAACAACTGAAAAGCATAGAAGCATTCAAGACCAGATAAAATTATTTGAAGATTAAACGGCTGGATGTATAAAGCGGTATCTTTTTATAATGTCACCATATTAACTACACATTGTATCCGAAAACCCGATTACACATCTTTTTTCTGTCCGTAGTAGGCGTCTTTACCGTGTTTTCTCAGATAATGCTTGTCAAGTAGACTCCTCTTGATATTTTTAACACGCGGATTCAGAGTGACAGAAATAAAGTTCATGCGCGCGATTTCTTCGAGCATGGCGCTGATAAAAACCGCTTCCTCCGGGTCTTTCCCCCATGAAAAGGGACCGTGACACGCGACAAGTACGGCTTTCATCCTTTTATAATCGATATTTTTAAAGGTGTCTATAATAAGGCAGCCTGTCTCCTCTTCGTAATCCCTTCTTATCTGTTCATCACCTATCACGTCTGTGCACGGTATTTCACCGTAAAAATAATCAGCATGGGTCGTCCCCAGGCAGGGAAGGCCCTGCTTCGACTGCGCCCACGCTGTCGCATACCTGGAATGTGTGTGTACAACCCCTCCAATTTCTTTGAAGGCCCTGTAAAGAATCAAGTGTGTTCTTGTGTCAGAGGAGGGATTCAGGTCTCCCTCAACAACATTTCCATTCAGATCAACAAGAACCATATTTTCAGGGGATAATTTACTGTAGTTGACTCCACTTGGTTTTATGGCAATAATACCGCTGTCACGGTCGATCCCGGAGGCATTCCCGAAAGAATAGATAACGAGATTTTTTTCCACCAGCTCCCTGTTAGCGCGGTAGACATCCTCTTTCAGTTCTTCTAACCGTCTGGAACCCATAATGTTCAGCCTCTCATTTTCTCAGGTGCTCTTCAAGCACACCTCCGATTTCCTTATATCTGCGATACAATTCCCCGTACACCTTTGCTTTCTCTGAATCAGGTCTATAGGTCTCAGCAAAACCGCTTCCCATACTATCCTGAGCATCTTTAATAGATCCATAAACGCCGGCCGCGACCGAGGCAAACATAGCCGCCCCGAGGGCTCCGGCCTGTTCAGTCCGGGCCACCTTTACCGGCATATTTAAAACATCGCTCATTACCTGCATCACATAGGGTGATTTTTTCGGAATACCGCCCGATGCCACAACATCTTCAATTTCTATACCCTCTTCATTAAAGCGTTCAATAATTGCCCTGGCCCCGAAGGCGGTTGATTCAACAAGAGCCTTAAAAATCCCAACAGCAGTTGTTCCCAGAGTAAGGCCTGTAATCGCGCCTTTCAGCTTCTGATCGGCATAAGGGGTCCGCCTGCCGTTCAGCCAGTCCAGAGCGATGGGAACAGTTTCAGTAAAGCTTAATTTTGAAGCCTCTCCTGACAGCGCTGTAATTATCCGTTCCTCAATTTCATCTTTGATTTTAGATGCTTTACCGGCGTCAATTATTCCAGTATTCTCGATCAGGTTCTGAACCGGCCATGAGAGTATATCCCTGAACCATGCGAAGACATCCCCGAATGAAGATTGTCCTGCCTCCAGGCCTATCATTCCAGGTATTATGGACCCGTCAACCTGGCCGCATATCCCATCGATAAGCTTATTTCCGACAACATCCCGGGAAGCGATAGCCATATCGCATGCCGATGTTCCGAGTATCATCACGAAGGTTCTTTCCTTGATCTCCGTGCCCACCGCGCCCATGTGGGCATCAAAGGCCCCCACAGCCACGGCGATTCCCTCTTTAAGGCCCAGCTTCCGGGCCCATTCCGCAGTGAGGCCGCCGGCCTTTTCATCTGAGGTGCTTGTTTTTGAATAAAGCCTTTCCCTCAATCCTTTCAAAAGCGGGTCTACTCTAATAAGAAATTCCTCTACAGGCAGTCCAGCCCATTCTTCATGCCACATCGCCTTATGCCCCGAGGGACATCTGCCCCGCTTCAGAGTCAAAGGGTCAAGATTTCCGGTGAGCAGGGCCGGGATCCAGTCCGCATGCTCGACCCAGGAATAAGCCGCCCTTCTCACATCCTCATCTTTCCGTAAAATGTGTAGTATTTTGGCCCAGAACCATTCAGAGGAATAAACGCCTCCCACATATTTTGTAAAATCAGTGCCGCCCCAGCTCCGCGCTGTTCTGTTTATGTCCTCAGCTTCGTCTACCGCTGTGTGGTCCTTCCACAGAACAAACATGGCGTTCGGATTATCCTTAAACTCTTCTTTCAGGGCCAGTAAAGTACCGTCTTTATCAACCGGTGCCGGTGTCGAACCTGTTGTATCCACACCAATACCGGTTACCCTGTCACCTGCACCGTCAGGCATCATTTTGAGAGCCGCAGTGACCGATTCTTCGATCCCTTCAATATAATCAAGCGGATGCTGCCTGAAACGGTTTTTCGAAGGATCACAGTACTTTCCCTTTCCCCATCTGCTGAAATTTACTACATATGAAGACAAAACCTTTCCTGTTGAAACATCAACAATAATTGAACGGACAGAATCAGTTCCAAAATCAACGCCCAGTACATATTTTTCATCACTCATTTTTTCTCTCCCTCAATACAGTTGTTATTTTCGTGACCTTTCGTCAGTACGCCCTGAGAAGGCAGACACTGTGACAGGCCCGGCTGATGATAAAAATCCAGCCCGGTTTTATCCGCCGACCCTGTGCATTACAAGATTAACCTTTCCCTTATTCAGGTAATACTTTTGAGGTTTTTTTAGAACTGCTTTTACTATTTCTTTTTTTAACTCTTTTTTTGTCATTCCCTTCTTTAAAAGGTTTTTCAGGTTGATTCCCTCTTTGCCGAAAAGGCACGTTTTCAGGCATCCGTTCGGCATCAGCCTTACTTTATTACACCGCGAACAGAAGGGATGGCTCAGCGGGCTGATCAGACCGACGGTACTCACACTCCCCTCAATCCTGTAAAGAGCGGCTGTTGAAGATGGGTCGGAGGCAGGCAGAGGTTCCAACCTGAACACTTTTTCTATCTCCTCCTTAATCACCTTTGAAGGCACAAAGAGATCCTCAGCAATGCGGTTGTTATAAACCTGGGGCATTACCTCAATAAAACGGATATCAATTTCCTTTTCAATACCGAATTTCACAAAATCCGAAAACTCATCACTATTTATACCCTTCATAGCCACTACATTGAACTTCAATTTTATTCCCAGGTCCTTTGATGCCTCTATTCCCTGAATAACACGTTCAAAATCATCAATACCTGAAATTCGTTTGTAGGTTTCCCTGTTCAGCGAATCCAGGCTTACGTTCACCCTCCTGACACCTGCCTGTTTTAAATCCTGCGCGTACTCTGAAAGCCTTGTCCCATTTGTAGTTAAAGTAAGCTCGGACAGCCTTTCGCGCTTTCCAAGCTCCTCAAACAAAAACAGGATATTTCTTCTGATGAGAGGCTCCCCCCCGGTAATCCTTATCTTCCTTATACCCATTTCAATAAAGATATCCGCGAGATATAATATTTCCTCATACCGAAGAATATCATTTGACGGAAAAAAATGAACGCGCTCCTGAGGCATGCAATAAAAACAGCGAAAATTACATCTGTCAGTAACAGAAATTCTGAGGTAATCTATTACCCTGCCTTCATTATCCTTTAAAACTCTACTGTTTAAAATTCTACCCTTCTCATCCATGTCACTCATCTTTCCTTCCACAATCCTTTACCTGCCCTTTTATCAATTCAACCGCGTGTCCAAGAACCGGCCGAACAATATCAAAACACTCTTTAACTGCTTTTTCACTTCCCGGCATATTGATTATCAATGTGTTTTTTCTGACCCCCGAGATGCCCCTTGAAAGCATGGCCCGATCAGTTTTTTCCATACTTTTCAATCTAAGGGTTTCTGATATTCCGGGCACTTCTCTATCTATAACAATCCTTGTTGCCTCCGGAGTCACGTCTGAAGGTGCAAGCCCTGTTCCGCCCAGGGTAAAGATTACATCAGCCATGCCGTCATCACATATCTTTTTTATTTCTGAGATGATCCTGTCCCTGTCATCCGGGACTACCTTATAATGTACCACCTTGCCCAGTTTCTGCATGACCAGTTCACACAGGGCAGGCCCGCTTGTATCTTCCCGGACCCCGGCGCTTGATCTCGTACTGATGGTGAGAACGGCCGTGTTTATTTTCGCTTCCATAGACCGCTCTTCCCCCCGCGTTTTTCCATGAGTCTTATATCAGCTATTACCATCCCCCTGTCAACTGACTTACACATGTCATAAACAGTGAGGGCCGCCTGCGTTACAGCCTGAAGGGCCTCCATCTCAACCCCGGTTCTGGCGCTGACAGCCACCTCAGAGCTGATCTCAAGAACCCCTTTTTCATCTTTCTGGCTGAAATCAATAGAAATATAATCAACAGGCAGAGGATGGCACAGAGGGATTAACTCATCAACTTTTTTCGCGGCCATGATCCCGGCAATCTTTGCCGCTGTTAACACATTCCCCTTTTTAATTCTGTTTTCCGAAACGGCTTTAAGGGTTGAAGGATCCATCAGGACCTTACAGCGCGCTCTGGCCGATCTCCTTGTAACATCCTTCCCTCCGACGTCAACCATCCTGACATTGCCTGATTCGTCAATATGTGAAAAATTCTCTTCCATACCGTGTACAGCTCCCCTTTCCATAGAAAATGAAGGCTTCAACAGTTAGCGATAACACCGTTATCGACTTATCTTCAACACGATTTCCTCCGGGTTGTCTATTCTCTTCAGAGTTTTAACCAGACCGAGCAGCACATTGATGAAAACACTTTTGACATATGGTTTCATTCCGACCTTCTTATTGTTAATTTCCAGCTCGACTTTAAAATCTTTTTCCTCCATTTTTTACTCCTGTGTTCAGATTTAGAATTACATACTATTTATCACGCATCCATAGGTAAAACTTTCACTCTGTCGCCTTTTTTAATCCCAGTTACACTCGCGTCAATTATAAGAAAACAGTTACTTCTTGAGCATCCATTTATATCCGCAGAACCATTGAGCCTGAAGGGGGATACAAGGCACCTCCCATCAACGATTGAACAAATTGAGGGTATAATATGAACCCTGCTGCTCCTGTTTATAAAATCGACTTCTATAAAGGCATCTATGAAACGCGCATTGTAGTCCTCTCTCCCCATCATTTTGTAAATAGCAGGTTTTATGAACACATTGAAGGAAGTAAAGTTTGATACCGGGTTTCCAGGGATCCCGAAAATACTGCAGCCGTCCTTTTTTGCATAGAGCAGCGGTTTCCCCGGCTTGACAAGCACTCCGTGGAACAGGAGCTCAGCGCCCTCTTTTTTTAACATCTCAGGGACCAGATCGTAATCTCCCATTGACACGCCGCCTGAGAGAAGCATCACATCTTTCTTGAAACCCTTCAATATCAGCTTTCTAAGGATTTTTTCTTCATCGCCCGCTATCCCAAAATACTCCACATCACAGCCTAGCGCCTCTGCAAGTCCTGCAAGCATTGGCCCGTTGCTGTTTCTTATTTTCCCCTCTTCAAGTGACGCTTCCGGCTCAACAATCTCATTGCCGGTAGATACGATTCCAACAGCAGGTTTTTTAAATACACTTACAGAATCTTTCCCCGCTGTGGCAAGGATAGCAATTTCAGGTCCCAGGATTCTGGTACCTTTTCTTAGAACAATCTCACCTTTCCTGACGTCCTCGCCTCTCACGCATATGTTCTGACCGGCTTCAATCTTCTTAAAAAGCTTAACCTTCCCATCAGGCCGACATTCTGTATCCTCCAGCATAACAACAGCGTCCATTCCTTCAGGCACAGGCGCGCCGGTCATTATTTTTACACAATCCCCGTTTGCACCATTATTCTCTAAACTTTCCTCTTTAAAAGAACTCCCTTTATAGACAACCCCAGCAGCTATACTCGCTGTAACTCTTAAAGTGATGGGCGTCTTTTTTACAGCTGATGAGACAACTGCATACCCGTCCATGGCAGACTTATTAAAAGGAGGCATATCAATATCAGATACCACATCCTCCGCAAGCACCATGCCGAACACGCTGCCCAGCTTAACTTCTACAGCACTTATAGGTTTTACATTTTCGAGGACCGTATTAATGGCCCGGGACATCGAGATCATAAAATTTTACTCCAAAAGAATATTAAGCAGGACCATTATCCGAGCCGTTGCAGATTATTCCTGCACGCCGGTTCCTGCGTACAGGTTTCTACGCGTCGGGACCGAAATGTTTAAGAATTACAAGATCTTCTACGGCGCTGTCGTTCCTCACCTCAACCCCATCCCGGGCTGTACTAACAGTAACAAACAGTTCATCATCCGTCATCTGCCCGAATCTGATCAAATCGGGTGATTCGATATCCAGCGCTCCGAACTTTCCATGTCCCTGAATAGCAATCAGCCCGTACGCCGCATCTTCTTTAATTTTTACAGACCTTCCCGGATATACTGTTAGTTCTTTCGCTGAAAAATATTCCGAGCCGTACACAATCCAGTACTCTTCATACCCCGATTCCTTCATTTCTTTCAGGGGCTTTACCGGTTTGGGCTCATGAAACCTGCTGTTGTAAAAATCAGGGTCGAGGTTCAGGTCCCAGTCGATTAATCCTATTAGATAATCAAGGTCATTTTTATGTTCAGGCGGCACATCTTTTACCAGCAGTTCCCGCGGCATGACCTGTTCCCACACAAGGTTCTGGAATACCGCAAATACATCGGAAGCCCTCTGGGGCTCATAGGTTAATAAAGAGCCTGGCGCGTGTAGAACTCCAGGCGGCACATCCCACCCGGTCCCCGGTTTAAGCTTGTATGCCCTTGAAAGGTACAGGATCCCGTTATCACCTTTATCCCAGTCAAGAAGACATCTTTTCACATCATCCTTTGTTGTACCGGGGTTGAGCCCGAAGAAGGTGAGTGGAAACCAACCCGAATGATTGTTTAACTGCCTTGGGAAATAGTATGCTTCAGGTTTTCCCTTGCTACCAACCAGGGCGGCACCTTCATCATCCTGATGCAAATGGTGAAAAAGGGGCTGCATATTGTCAAAATATTTAGAAAACATGGCCCAGCCACCGTGTTTATCCATAACCTTTTTTCCGAGGATCGTTTCTCCCATCAGCTCGATCGTTTCCTTTAACAGGACCTTCTCTTTTTGAGAGCCATCTTCTATAAAGATATAGCTTAATCCCTCATCTTCAGGAGTTCCGGGCCCGTTATCCGCATTTACAGTTGAGGCAAACCAGCGTTCATCGATTCCGCCCCGATGCGCCCCCAGGGAATAATAATCGTCAGGATGCAGTTTGAGACGTTTCCCAGGAACACAGAATGTTCTGGGCACCCATGTCGGAAACAACCGGAAAACCCCGTTCCCCTTATCCATTGCTGTTTTAATAAGTTTGCGTTGATTATCCATAGCCTATTCTCCATTGTAAATTATATTAAAAACTACTATGTAATATAATAATAAAATCAAGATTCATACACAGCTTCTTCAATCATCGCGACTATATTTTTAAGAGGCACATCGGCCTGAACGGTAATACCGGGTTCAAGGATGTATCCACCTCCCTTTCCCATTTCTCTTTTGAGCCGCTTCACTTCATCACGCACCTGCTCAGGGCTGCCGCGGGGCAGGAGTTCCTGTGTTCCAAGCCCCCCGCAGAAAGTCAATTCTTTACCGTACTCCTTCTTTAGCTCAATTATGTCCATAGCCTCAGGCTGTACGGGATGAAGAATATCCAGGCCCATATCTATCATATCCGGAATAATAGGCCTGATATTTCCACAGCTGTGATGAAAGACAGAACGCCCATTTTCTTTTGCAAAGCTATAAATATCCGAAAGGCAGGGCTTTATAAGCCGCCTCCAGTCCGCGGGAGACATCAGCAGTCCCTTCTGGGTCCCGTAATCATCGCTTACAGCGATTCCATCAAACTCGAACCGACCGAAAAGCAGCCTCACCGTTTCCAAAATATAAACAGTAATGCCTCCGAGCAGAGCTTTTACAAATCCGGGCGTTCGCGCAATATCAATCAGGATGTTTTCCATGCCCCTCATGAATGTCGCCCGTTCCCAGAGATCACCAACCCAGATTATAGTGTAATTTTCCCTGTTATTCTCACACCATTCCGCTATCCCTTCAAAACGGTATTCTTCGGCAGGATCCGGAAACCTGTAACCTGAAAGATCAGGCTCTATGATGCAGGGCCCTATTGGGGAGCCGCGGTCAATATCACTGGTGGACCAGACTACGCCGTATTCATCTTTCAGGGTTTCACCGAACTCATCGGGATGGGCGTAGAGCGGTTTTACAGAATTCGGTGCAGACATCCGGATCGGGAAATTAAGCCTTTCTTCAATATCCGCTGTATCGAAATGCTTCTCCAGCATCTTCCGGATCGGAGGGGAAAACATGAAGTTGTAGGGAACACGCTCCGCTTCCCGGCCTGAGAGTGTTCCTCTTATCCATTCTCTATTGTTATTCATATGTAACTTCAGTCGATGGCGAGCTTTGTCTTGATTATTGTGTCTTTTTCATCAGGTCCTGTGGAGAGGATCCCTATTTCCGTGTCTAGAATTTTCTCGAGTGCACGTATATAAGCCTTTGCGCTTGAAGGGAGCTCTTCGTAATCCCTTATACCCGAAGTCTTATCCCATCCTTCCAGCTCCTCATACACCGGCTCCGCTCTTCCCAGCACATCGACATTGGGGGGAAAGTTCCCTGTTTGTTTCCCATCAATCCTGTAGCCTGTACAAACCTTTACAGTTCCGATGTTATCAAGCACATCGAATTTCGTCATCGCGAGTTTCTCAATACCCGAAACCATAAGCACGTGTCTCACAGACACGACGTCAAACCAGCCGCACCTCCGCGGCCTCCCTGTAGAGGCTCCGTATTCATCTCCCCTGTCCCTTATCAGGTCCCCTGTCTTATCCTTTAGCTCCGTTGGAAAAGGACCGCCGCCCACACGGGTCGAATAGGCCTTCACAATGCCAACAGTCTGCCCGATAGATTTCGGGCCGATACCAAGTCCGGTTAATATTCCTCCGGAAATAGGGCTGGAAGATGTAACATAGGGATAGGAGCCGAAATCTACATCAAGCAGCACACCCTGCGCGCCCTCATAGATGATCCGTTTATCTTCATCTATAAACCTGTTGAGCATTTTTGACGTGTCTTCAACATAGGGGCCGATTATATCACGGTATTCCTCAACAGTGCTCATAATTTCCGATTTTTTAACAGGCTTTCTTCCAAACCGTTTCACAAGTATGGTGTTCACTTCATCAAGTGCGCGCGTAATGGCTGAATCAAGATAGGACTTTTCCTCTAAATCACAGGGCCGAATCCCGATCCTTGCGTATTTAAAGGAATATGCGGGTCCAATCCCCCTTTTTGTTGTTCCAATACCGAGAGCTTCTTCATAGGCTTTATCAAGTTCTATGTGATAGGGCATGATCAAATGCACCCTGTTGGAGATAAACAGTCTTGAGCGCGGTTCAATCCCCGACCCCCTCAGCATTTCAATTTCCTCCTTTAAAGCATAGGGGTTGAGGACAACCCCATTTCCAATTATGCAGATCTTTTTCTCTTTCAACATACCTGAAGGAATCAGGTGAAACACGTATTTTTTTCCTCCTGCTACCACAGTGTGCCCGGCATTGTTTCCACCCTGGTATCTGCAAATCACATCAGCCTTCTCTGACAGAAGATGCACTATCTTTCCCTTACCCTCATCTCCCCACTGTGCGCCGATAACCGCGATACTTTTCATGGCCTTCTCCATAAAGATTAATTTCACAAACTTCCGTTATTTAAAACCCTCCGGGTACTGCAGAGCAGCAGTCACAGCTTGTAGTATGCCCGGTCTATGACCTCTGCAGAGCAGCAGTCACAGCTTGTAATATGTCTGGGCTATAGCCTCTGTCGGGCAGATGCTCACGCAGAGCCCGCAGCCTATGCAGGCATCAGGATTGATACTGTATTTGCCGCCGGAAATAACCGCATCATAGGCGCAGACCTCCTGGCATTTGCCGCAAGCTGTGCACAGCTCTTCATCCACCACGGCCGCCACCGGCTCTGTAACTGCCACCCGGTTGTTGGCTTTTCGTTCTTCAATCCGCTTAAGGGTGAGCCCCCTGACATCCTCAGGGCTGTTCGCGCCAAGCTCCAGCAGCATTTTTTTTAGGTCTTTTATGATTTTTGTGTAGCGCTCAAATCCGCCCACATGCCCTGCGGTGCACACGCCTACCAGTGACGCGCCTGCCATCAGGTACTCAATCACATCCGAGGCGCTGCTCACTCCCCCTACCCCGATAACGGGCAGGTCCGTGTTTAAAGCTGCATCCAGGACCATCCTCAGCGTTATCGGCATAATACCCGGCCCTGTCACGCCTCCAACCCCGCGGGGGCCGCCCAGCTTCGGCTGGCCGGTCTTAATATCGATGGAAAGACCCGGACCCAGAGCGTCGGAGCAGCCGATACCATCCGCTCCTGACTCCTTCACTCCAACAGCCCATTCCTTTACAATATGTGAAAATGCCCCTGACAGCTTGACTATAACCTGGAGCTTTACAGCCGATCTTATCATCTTCACAGACTGTTTCATGGGCTCGAGGTTGGTGAGCTTTGGTTCCGGATAGTTCATGTCCGGAAACATCGCATTCAGGATCTCCCCCATGTGAGGACAATGGGTCGGCACCTCTATCATATCAGCGCCCGCTTTTTCCGCTTTAACGGCGAGCTCCGCCGCCTCCTCAGGTGTAAAACCGGCAAGGTTGGCTATCACAACTGCCTCTCCTTCTTTAGCCTCCTGAATCCCCTCGGTGAACCAGTACTCAGCGGTTTTATCAGAGCCGAACACAGAGTTCAGCATGCCTGATTTGACCTTTACAAAACATGGAAGCACATCAGTGGCCGGTTGGGATACAATCGTTTTTGTGCATACGGCCGCCACTCCGGAGCGGGAAACTTCTTTCATGGTCTTTCCGTCCCGTCCGTGCACGCCAGCAGCCACAATAACTGGATTCTTAAAAGTCAACCCGCAGAAACGGGTAGTTAGATCTACTGCCATGACACAACTCCAGTTACGAAATCACCATTATATAATTGAGGCTGTCTCACAACCTCTTATTAGGCTGTTCCCTGCCTGTAAGGCCCTTAGGATATCCTCGCGTGTGATCGGTAGTTTTGTAAAGCGGATTCCT
>DAOVJS010000086.1 GCA_030673105.1 Spirochaetota bacterium | reverse complement strand
TGCTTTAATATTTCCGGTAATATATAATAATCAATGGTAAAATCGATAATAATAAAAAGAATAGATCACGCTTCCTCAAGGCGGGGGTTGAGATTGTAGCTTCTCCCGGCTTTTGCGCAGGGCTTATCGTTCACAGCCACAACATCCGCTGTAAAATCAATTCTCTTCTTATATAATGATGACCCAACGCCAACGGCATCAAAAGGCACATCAAGCTGCACAAACCGCTTTATTCTGTCAGTATTAAACCCGCCGCTGATTACTATCTTTACCCACCCGAACCCTTCTCCATCGAGAGCTTTTCGTAATTTCAACACAAGCTCAGGACATACACCGAACGAATCCTTTCCCGTGGAAGTCACAGAAATGTCCCGTAAATCCCCGGCAGTATCGAGCCTCACACCCCAGAGCCTTTTATTAAAGTATCTCGCAACTTCAAGGCTCGTCCCGACGCAGTCATTATTGAAATCCACCAGTGCGACTAAATTTACATCCGGCGACATATAACTGCTGAACGCTTTACACGCTGAAAGTGTGTTTCCTTCATACGCGGCTATGAGGCTGTGAGGTATTGTGCCCATCCCCTGAAGCCCTCGGAAAAATCCGTTTGCATCCGTGGAAACCCCTTCAGCCCCTCCTATTAAAGCGGCATACCCGTCAGCACGCTGTACCGAAAAATGATCAAAACGGGCGGCAAAAAACATTACAGGCTTGCCCGCTGCAGCCTCAACCACCTCATGAACGGCAGTGGCCACAGATGTCCCCCGGGATAGAACACCAAGATAGACAGTTTCAAGATGCGCGAAACTTGAATAATCTCCTTCAATTGTGAGTATTGTTTCACCCGACCTTATGCTGTTCCCATCATACAGTGCTTTGATCATTAACTTCTCTGGATCTTTTGAGCACAATTTCAGAATCGCAACTGCCTCATCTATCCCGCAGAGGATCCCGTTACTTCTTGTAAAAACCTGCATGACAACACGGGCATGATTGTTATCTTTTAGCAGGATATCCCCGGTTCTCGTGAAGTACTTATCCGAAAAAAAACCCCCTTTTATCCGATCAACCGGCATATCAAATATTTCAGGATCCAATCTTTTTTTCATTCTGATGTCCCGGCACCTATATGTTATGGAGCTCTCCTTCTGTCAGTGTGTGAAATCCACCCTTTCTGATTACCTCCTCAGCTCTGTCGAAGTCGTCCACCTCCAGAATCAATACAGCTTTATCGCCCTCTTTTAGAATAAATCCGTAGGCATTTGATATATTTATTGTGCTTTTATTAAGGTATTCCGCGATATCCGCGAGGCCGCCGGGCCTGTCCTTCATGATAACACCAATCACATACTTCCTCGATACACTGAAACCCTCTTTTGACAGCACATCAGAAGCGCTGTCCGGATCATTTGTTAAAATATTTATCAATCCATACTCACCCATATCGGAAATTGTTATTGCCCTGATATTGATATTATTGTTACCTAAAATTCTCGTAATTCTTGCAATTCTACCAGGCTTATTCTCAACAAACACAGTTACCTGTGAAGCCATAGTTTTCTCCTTTCTATTTACTTCTATTATCCACAACCCTCACAGCCTTTCCCTCACTCCGGGGCAGCGAGTTAGGCTCCACTAAAGTAATCCTGGGGTGTATGAGGATTTCGTTCTTTAGATCCTCCACTATTCTTTTTTTCAGGTTTTCCAGCTCAATTATATCACCGTGAAAGATCTCCGGTCTGACTTCAACCTTTATGTTTATACTGTCGAGATAATCAATTTTTTCAATTTCAATTAAATAATTGTTGCCGACTTCCGGGATATCCATTAAAATTTTCTCAATCTGCATGGGGTATAGATTTACACCCTTTATGATCAGCATGTCATCTGTCCGCCCCTTAATTCTTGAAATCCTCCTGTGTGTTCGTCCGCATGGGCACTCTCCGGGAAAAACTGAAGCTATATCACCTGTCCTGTAGCGTATAACAGGCATCCCTTCCCTCTTTAAAGTTGTGAGTACAATCTCCCCCTCTTCCCCGTCAGAGAGCAGGTCCCCTGTTTCAGGATCAACGACTTCCAGGATATAGCTGTCCTCCCATACATGCATCCCTTCCTTCACCGGACATTCAAAAGCAACTCCAGGTCCATTCATCTCGGACAGGCCGTAGCTGTTAAAAGCATCAAGCCCGTAGAGACTTTCAATCCTTTTTCTTGTCTCTTCGCTGTACGGCTCCGCTCCCAGAAATGCTATCCTGAGATGAAGATCGCTCACGGGATCAATGCACTCTTCCTGAAATAGTATATAAAGATGAAGCGCGTAACTGGGAGTAATATGAATAACTGTGGAATTAAATTCCTTCATCAGCCTGATCTGCCGTATGGAATTTCCCGAAGAAGCCGGAATAGTGAGAGCTCCGAGCCTCTCTGAACCATAATGCAGTCCCAGCCCTCCTGTGAACAGGCCATACCCCATCATGTTCTGAAACACATCACTTTTTCGTACACCGGTCATGTACATGCTTCGCGCCACAAGATCTGCCCAGCTATCAATATCCGATCTGGTATGGTAAATCACCGTAGCTCTTCCCGTTGTGCCGGAAGAGGAGTGAAGCCGAATAATTTCCTCCTGCGGTACTGAAAGCATCCCGTTCGGGAAACTGCTTCTTAAATCACTCTTTGTTGTAAAAGGTATATCTTTCAGAGCATCAAGGCTGTTTATTGTTTCAGGCAGACGATCTCTGTAAAACCTGGACTTTTTTGCTCTCTCAAAAGTTTTATTTAACCTTTTTAGCTGGAGTTTTTTCAGTCCGTCCCTCTGAATTGTTTCAACTCTGTCCCAGTAAGTTCCTTCCATCCCCTTTTCCTTTATATAATGGCGTCTTTGTTCGCAAATAAAATACCATTTTTAATAAAAACTCTCAAGCACGAAATCAAACCTTGAGTGTTACAATCGTGCATCCAAACCCTCCCTGCTCGGGAAGCGCGTGATCGAAATGATCAACAAACGAATGGTTACCAAGCGTTTCCCATACCATCTGCCGCAGCACACCCGTTCCTGTACCGTGTATAACAGAGAAAGTCTGAAGATTTTTCAGCACAGCCTTATCAAGGAACTTTAAAAGCTCATTCTTTGCCTCATCATACCTCAATCCCCTGAGATCACATTCATACCCCGTGCTGTCAGGGCCCGAAATTTCATAATTCCATCCTGAAGCGGTGCGTCCCGCTTTATTCCTGTCCCGAACAACACTGCCGGTATCAACAGTAACTTTGAAGAGACCGGCCTGTACTGTAATTTTATTTTCACTGATTTCTTTTATCCGGCCCTTTATCTTGTTTCCGAAATCGCTGTCAATTAAGACAGAGTCACCAACTTTAAAATCTTTTTTGTCAAGCGCTTCATCATCCACCCTGTCATCCTGGATCTCTATTTCTTTCTCAAATTCAGAAAAATCGCGCCTGATCATACCTATTTCATCTCTGGCCGACTTTATCGATTCTTTCGAAGCGCCCTCTTTTTTTATTTCGCTTACACTCCTTTCAAGCCTTCTACTGTATTCAGAAAGCAGGCTGGAGAGCTCCTTCCTATAATCTATACGGAAAAACCGTTCTTTTTCACGAAGCTCCTCCAGTTTTGAATCATAAAGCTCCTTAAGTTCTTTCACCCTTGCGGCTTCCCTGACAATTTCTCCTTCTTTTTTACTCAACTTTATTTCCATAAGCCCCAGGTTCTTAAATATGGCGTCAATGGACCTGTCCTTCTCACCAATAAACTTTGACGTTTTATCAATGATCTCCTTTTTGAGCCCAAGCTGCTCCGCTATCTCAAGAGCATTGCTTCTCCCGGGAATACCCATTACAAGTTTATATGTCGGTCTGCAGGTCACCGGGTTGAACTGAACAGACGCCACCCTGACTTTCTCGCTGCTCAACGCGTACATTTTTACAATGCTGAAATGAGTCGTCACCACGACAGGAATGTTCCTATGAATGAGGAAATCGAGTATCGCTGTTCCGATGGCTCCGCCCTCAACAGGATCTGTCCCCGCGCCAAGCTCATCTATAAGAACAAGACTTGTTTCACCGGCATTCTCAATAATCGCCTTAATATTTTTTATATGGCCTGAAAATGTCGAAAGGGATTGCTCAATTGATCCCTCATCTCCAATGTCCGCAAAAACCGCATCGAACAGGAAAGATCTCATCTCATACGCGGGCACCGGAAAACCTGACTGGGCCAGCAGTACAAAAAGACCAATGGTCTTAAGTGAAACTGTTTTCCCGCCGGTATTCGGCCCTGTGATGACGACCCCGGTTATCGATCTTTCTATCTCAAAATCTATCGGAACCGCCGCGCCTCTTATTAGAGGGTGCCTGGCTCCATTTATAATGATCTCCCGCTGAGCGCTGAACAGGGGCAGGGAGCATTTATACTCATCCATAAATTTATATTTCGCGAGGAGAATATCCATATCCGATAGAATATCCTGGATAAGGTTCAGTTCATGGCCATGCTTTCCAATTTCTCCGGTCAATGAAATAAGTATTTTCCGGATTTCCTCATCCCTTTCCTTCTGAAGAAGCTTCATCTCATTATTCCTAACTGTAATTGAAAAGGGTTCCAGAAATATTGTTTCTCCTGTCCCGGACTGAGCATGTATTATGCCCGGTATCCGGCCTTTAAAGTTTTGCTTAACAGGGATCACATAACGGTCATCCTTAATAGTTATGTGTTTATCCTGTATATACTTCCCTGTGTCCGGAGAGTTTAAATAACTTTCGAGTATCTTTTCAATAATCCCCCGGCTCTCCCTTATTTTTTTTATTATATCTTCAAGCTTCTCAGTGGCATCTTCTCTTATATTACTCTGTTCATCAATCACTATATCGATCTTTTCTTTTACCTGGAACGGCACTCTGACCACCTTCAACATCCGCATAAGATTTCGGGCATCATCTGCAACAGCCGAAAATTGTTTTTTCAGAGAAACAAAAGATATTATGTTCTCTCTTATGAGGGATATTTCTGGTGCCGTTAAATAATTATTCTTAATTCCTGCCTTCTCAACCATGCCTATTGTATCGTTAATTTTATAAAGGTTGGGGTGCATGCCATTTTCTATTAAAAATGTTAACTCTCTGAGCCGGCTGAATATGACTTTTAGGTCCTGCTTTGAGCTTGTCGGCCTTATTTCCACAAGCTTTTTTTTTGAGCAGTCGGACACACAATAACGCATTACAATTTCCAGGACTTTCCGGTAATCAAAGGGCGTCAAATTATAATTTTTGGAACTTTTTGTCAAATCTTCACCCGCCGGTATTTAAAAGATTGATTGAATTTAAAATCTTTCTTTCATTATAATCAAGTTCTATTTTGTATTTTTTCTCTATATGTCAGGATAGTTTACGTTTTCAGGTGATCCCTCAGGGGGTCAGATAATTCAGGGCGCGGCTGCCGCTTTACAGCGCCTGACTCTAAGGGATGGTAGCGCCTATGGACATCGATTAACGTCCCTTTATCGAGGTGTGTGTAGATCTGGGTTGTTGAAATGTCGGCGTGACCTAAAAGCTCCTGTACAGCACGCAGGTCGGCTCCATTCTGAACCAGATGGGTCCCGAAGGAGTGTCTCAAAATGTGAGGCTTAATGTTCTTTTTAATTCCGGTTTCTCTTGCATACCCCTTGATGATCTTCCACATCCCCTTTCTGCTCAGGGGCTCACCCCGGAAGTTGAGAAAAAGGCTTTCACTTATTCTTCCTTTTAAAAGGATCCCGCGGGCCCATTTAATATAGCGGTCCAGTAATTTTTTTGCCTTTTCCCCAAAGGGAACAAATCTTTCCTTTTTTCCTTTTCCGAATACCAGAATGCACCCGCTGTTAAAGTCGGCACTGGTAATCTTTAAGTCCACCACCTCTGATACTCTCAACCCGCACGAATACATGAGCTCGATTATGGTCCTGTCTCTAAGACCCAGAACCGTATTCTCCTTCGGCATACTGAGAAGGAGCTCTACCTCTTCAAGGGTCAGGTACTCAGGAAGATTTATCCCTTTTTTTGGAGAATTAAGATTTTCTGCAGGATTTTTTTGAACTACATCTTCATCAATAAGGAACTTATAGAAAGACCGGATTGAAGAGAGGTATCTTGAAATTGTTCTGTGGCTCAAACCTGTTCTCCGGGCGAATGAAAAATAGTCAATGATCAGGTTCTGGTCCACATCGCGGAGAGAAGGTCTGCTTTTTGATTCAACATAAGCAAAAAAAAGGTTGAGATCAGTCCTGTATGATTTTACAGTGTTTAAGGAAAGATTTCTCTCTAAATAGAGGAAGTCCAGAAACCTGGCAAGCAGGACATTCAGATCCTCAGATATATCGCTCGAATTCATCTCAAAAGTTTCTCCATGGCATATTTTCCAAAACTACTAATAGTGCCCTTGATAAAATAATTGTAGAGGGACACGGCGTCATCTGCATCACCTGTGGAAAGCAGACAGTGAATGTAAAAATACCTCAGCGAATCAAATTTCAGAGAAACGCAATCTGTCCTGTTAAGCCCATTTCTCAGCACCTCCTGCATTTTCAAATAGTACTCTTCGGGATAAATCCGCTCTGTTTCAAGTGGTGTGCCTTTTTTCGGTACAAAGGGATTAATACTGAGATGGAGACGGCATCCGGGATTCTTGAAGAGCCTCACGGTTTCATTTACAATCTCAGCAGTCGCTTTTATGTCTTCCATCTTTTCTTCGGGAAGTCCATACATTATATAATAGCGAAACCTCTTAATTCCGTGCTCAACCGCGATTGAGACCGCTTTCAGCAGGCTCTCATCTGTCATGGTCTTTCCAATCCTTTTCCGTAAGCGGTAGGACCCGGTTTCCGGAGCAAATGTAACAGTGTTCTGCCTGTTTTCAACTAAAAGCCCGGCAACTCCCTCATTAAAATCATCCGCCCTCAGGGAAGAAAAGGATACCTGCCCGCCGGCTTCATTTATCCCCCGAACAATCCCTGTTAAACAATCATTGTCAGTGAGCACAGGTCCGATAAGACCGACCCTGCTCGTGTGCCGGAGCGCCTTATCAACCCTATCGAGTATATATCTCTCCTGAATGATCCTCACAGGGCCTGAAGCGCATCTTGTCATACAAAAAGCGCAGCTGCTTTTACAGCCCCTGACAATTTCAATGAGAAACATATTTGAGAATGATGTCCCCCCTGTTAACACTACTGAATGAGCGGGCCGCGAAATATTGTTCGTGATTGACCTGACAGGGACAGCAGTCCTTCCATGAATAAATACACCCTCTATCCCTGACAATCTCTCTAACAGAGTATGGTTTTTATGAAAGTTGTTCTCTGTTAATACATTCAGTATTTCTTCAATTTTTCCGTCCATGTCGCCTGTAAAAACAATATCTGAAAAGGCAGACAGTATATAGGGGTTTGCCGTTGCAGTTACTCCGCCAACAATAATAAGAGGTTTTGCCATCTTCCTTTCTGAAACAAGAGGGGGAATTGAAGATAACGAAAGCATTTTAAGTATGTTTATGTAATCAAGCTCAAAGGAAACAGAAAAAAAGAGCGCGTCAAAACCTTTGAGCAAACGATCCTGCCTTGAAAAAATATCCATCTTTTGGGGGATAAAAGCATCGGGAGAGTAAATCCTGTCAGTTTTTTCCAGGAAAAACCGTACAACCCGAACACCATGAAAAGAAGATGCCCGGTTAAACAGGTTATGAAAACCCAGGCTGCTCATTCCTGTGTAGTATGAATTCGGGTAGCATACCGCAACCCTGAAACGTCCTGTATCAGGGTAATCGTAGAGAAACTTTTCCTTGACAGCTTTCTTAATCAGCTTTTCTCCTCAGAAATGCCGGAATATCATAATCGTCTTCTCTATACCGCTTATTTACGATGCTCTTCCCTATAATCGGGAGCTCATCTGCTGCTGAGATTTTCTGCCGTTTTGGGCCGAAATCTTTAAGGGGAAATACTTCAAAACTTTTTATTCCATCCCCGTCATCCAGGATCTCTTTCTTTTTTGAAAACCCTGTCGCTATTACCGTTACACGCACCTCATTGTTCACGGAAGGATCAATAACCATGCCCGCAATAATCATCGCGTCACTGTCTGCGGTGCCTGTCACCAGTTTTACAATCTCGTCATATTCAAAGAGTGAGAGATCATTCCCGCCTGTGACATTTACAAGAACTCCCCTGGCCCCCTCGATTGTCGCGTCTTCAAGGAGAGGATTGTTTACTGCTAACTGTGCTGCTTCTATTGCTTTATTCTCGCCTTTACCTATGCCGGTCCCCATCAGCGCTCCGCCTGACAGATTCATAATTGTCTTGACATCCGCAAAATCTATATTGATCACACCGGGTATGGAAATCAAGTCGGAGATGCCCTGCACTCCCTGGCGCAGCACCTCATCGGCAAGACGAAAAGATTCCATAATGGACGTCTTTTTATCGATAATCTCGAGGAGCTGCTGATTTGGTATAATGATCAGAGTATCAACCACTTCAATGAGTTTTGCAATCCCCTCATCAGCAATATCCATTTTTCTCTCAAGCTCAAAGAAAAAGGGTTTTGTAACAACTCCTACCGTGAGCGCGCCAACATCCTTGGCTACGCTCCCCACGATTGGAGCAGCCCCCGTACCGGTTCCTCCTCCCATACCCGCTGTTATAAAAATCATTTCAGAGCCGTGGAGAAACTCCATAATTTTCTCCCTGTCTTCCAGTGCCGCCTTTTCACCAATTTCGGGATCGGCCCCGGCCCCGAGTCCCTTTGTCAGCTCAACTCCAAGCTGTATTTTATTCGGAGACCTGTTGGCATTCAAAGATTGGAGATCGGTGTTTGCCGCAATAAACTCAATATTTTTCAATTCAACATCAATCATCCGGTTAATCGCATTGCATCCGGCCCCGCCCACACCGATCACTTTGATTTTATTAGCAAGTACAGGTTTATCAACGACTTCAATATTCATAGCTCCCCTCCCCCATGTTGGTTAATGAGATTAAAAAAACTCATCAAATAAGCTTACCATTCTCTTTTTTATGTTCATAAAAAGCCCTTCTTCTCTACCATCCGCAAATCCTTCAGGTCTTGCATTAAGCCCGTAAAGAACGAGGCCGACACCGGTTGAATATTCCGGAGATGAAACCTCCTCTGCAAGCCCGCCTATGTCTGATGGCATTCCTATTCTTATTGGCATCTCGAACACCCGGCCGGCTAACTTATCGCTCCCTTCAAGGAGAGAAGCTCCTCCGGTGAGCACTATACCTCCCGAAAGAGTGTCACTCAAATCACTTCTTTCCAGATCCTCTTTTACAAGAAAAAATATT
>DAOVJS010000235.1 GCA_030673105.1 Spirochaetota bacterium | reverse complement strand
TGGGTTTTTACGTGACACAACCTATGGGGTTCTTGATGAGGTTTACGGGAAAACAGGTGATTTGAAACTGGGTGAGCTAGAGCTGTTAAAAAAGGAAATTGAACTTTTTACTGAACTGGAGAAGTATGTTAAGGGGGTTGAACTGGAGCTTATTCAGGCACTTGTGATCCGGTACGAGATTGATAACCTTAAAAATGCCCTCCGACTCTATTTCGACAGAAAAATCAGACACCGGAACATCGATAGGGCTGTCCCCTATATCCTTCATGAAAAAATTCGCCATGATATATCAATAGATGGAATTATAAACGCGGAAAATATAGAAGAGATCTCGCAATCCCTTAAAGGCACGCCTTACGCGCACATAATAGAAGAAAATATGTCGGATGTACTGAAAGACGGCTCGCTTTTTATTCTCGAAATAGCCCTGGATCATTACTACTATAAAAACCTCATTGGCAGGGCGGAAAATCTCAGTCCCGGGGACAGAAAGGAAACGCTTCGTATCATCGGCGTTGAAATTGACCTGCAGAATATCAACTGGATCGTCCGTTTCAGAGGCTTTTATGATTTACCCCTTGAAGAGGCACTCAACATTATTATCCCCAGCGGTTTCAACCTGAGTTACAGCTCCTTTAAGGAAGCCTACGCGTCTCAGAATGTAACACAGATCCTGCAGGGAGTTGTTAAAGCCAGGTATCCGGGGCTGTCAACACTTTTATCTTCGCAGACAACCGACAGTTCTTCACGGCTTCTACTCATAGAGCGCATTCTTGAACGAATCATGCTTCATGAAATACGAAGAATAATGACCGGATATCCGTTTACGATCGGAATAATTCTTTCCTATTTTATATTAAGAAAAAATGAGATAAAAAAAGTTCAAACAATTTTAAACGCGAAACAGTACAATATTCCGGTTGATCGCATTAAAGGTGTTATCTGATGTTCACAACACGAATGGTTAAGCTTCTCGGAGTCGTTCTTGACAGCGATAAGGATAAGGTAACTGATGAACTTCTTCGTAAAGGAGTGATGCAGTTTGTTAATATTGCGGAAGTCGAGCGCGAATGGTCTGATAGACTGAGTACTGTTGACCCCGGGCTTTCCCTTGCAAGAATTGCTGATATGAGAAAACGAATTGAAAGTTTCTTGAGCCCGGTCGGCCTCGTTCCGCAAACGCCGGAAGAAATCGATTTAGAGAACCGCAAGCCTGTCGATCTCGAGGAAGAGAGCACAAAACTTGACAGGATTGCTGAAGAATTACAGGGATATCGGGAACGTCAACGGGCGGTCCAGCAGGAAATAATGAAGTTAGAGGACATCAAGAGGCATGTCGGTACTGCCGCTTTAGATTTTTCTGAGGCGGTGCTCAGTTCCCGCTACTCTTTTATCTCGATGCGGTTTGGAAAGGTACGAGATTCCAGCCTCGGTACATTGACCGTTGAAATGAAAGACCTGCCTTCAGTAAACCTAACAACAGGTAGAGACGGAGATGCAGAACAACTTCTTCTGATTTTCATGAAGCGCGATACAGAACGTGTCGAAAAGATCCTTGAAAAAACGGGATGGGTTGATATTGAAACACCCCGTGAGACCAGGAGCCTCAAGGAGGATGTCGCTTTTAATCTGGAAGAGAAGCTTGATCAGTTATACAGGGAGCAGGAAATATTGGGTGGAGAGGCAAAAACCTTTTTAAGGCGGAAGAGTGAAGATTTAAACGAAATGTGGGTCAAGCTCAGAATAAACGAGCTGTTCTATAAAATACAGTCTTACTTCAAAAGATCCTCGCGCACGATGATTTTTTCAGGCTGGCTTCCGGCGTCAAAACGGGCGTCACTCACCAGGGGGATCCGGCAGGCTGCTGAAGGGCGGTGCTACCTTGAATGGTTTGTTCCCGAAAGAGGCATAAAAAGAGATGCAGGCACAACGGTCCCGGTTCAGCTTAAAAATCCCGGATTCCTGTCTCCATTTCAGATGCTTGTCACAAACTACGGGGTTCCCGAATACGGTACAGTTGATCCCACCCCCTTTGTAATGGTCGCCTATCTCATTATGTTTGGTCTTATGTTTGCTGATGTCGGGCAGGGGGCTCTGCTGGCCCTGGCCGGACTGCTTGGGACCATCTTTTTTAATAAAAAGAAGGAGGCCTGGCAGAATCTTTCAAAGCTCATCATCTGGTGCGGTCTTTCTTCTGTTATTTCAGGACTTCTTTTTGGATCATATTTTGGAATGGATTTGTTAAAACCGTTATGGTTTGATTTTCATGGAATAGTATCCGGCCATC
Organism: Spirochaetota bacterium; assembly: GCA_030673105.1. Lineage (GTDB taxonomy): Bacteria > Spirochaetota > B62-G9 > B62-G9 > DRHN01 > DRHN01. The sequence goes on along the minus strand of DAOVJS010000235.1, from coordinate 557 downwards.
CGTACAAACAGTCGTCTGTAAATGATATATTCGATATACTGGCAATAACTGTATATTTCGGTATTGCGGTAATCGGGACGGGCCTGCTTTTTAACTGGATAAATCTATCAAAGAAAAAGCTGTGGGCAGAATTGTTTTTCGACAAAACAGGTATAGCGGGGGGATGGTTTTTCGGCGGCGGCATTTACGTGGCGCGTTATATGATAACTCATAACTACCGTGAGTTCCCGGAGCTTTCGGTCATGTTCTGGCTGGTGGGCCTGCCTATGCTGTTACTTTATATTAAGGGACCTCTGCATTTTATGAAACAGAAGAAGGTTAATGGAAAAAGATTTACCATCCTGACACTGTTAAATTTTGCAATGGAATGGGTGGTTGAAATTCTGGAGGTGTTTGGCGGTTATTTATCAAATACACTGTCTTTTATGCGGGTTGCCGGTCTGGGGATCGCCCACGCGAGTTTGATGATTACCTTTTTTAAGATTTCGAGGATGGTAAACCCGGGGGGAGGGCCGGTTTACTTTAATATATTATCAATATTAATACTGATCTTCGGT
>DAOVJS010000053.1 GCA_030673105.1 Spirochaetota bacterium | reverse complement strand
AGAGGCGGCACTAGAAACTACGGACTTTATCTGGCACCTGTCTTCCTGCTGCTGCACAACGCTCAGATCACTGATCCTGAAGGCGCTCTCCGTCACGGCCCGGGTATTGATAATGGATGAACCTTCGGCAGCCCTCACGGATATCGAGCTTAAAAAATTATTCGAAATTATAAGAACCTTAAAGAAAAAAGGTGTTACTGTTATATATATTTCTCACAGGCTGGACGAAATATTTGAAATCGCCGACCGTGTTACAGTTTTAAAAGACGGTGAGATGATGGGGACAAAAAAGGTCGGAGAAATTACAAAAAATGACCTGATACGTATGATGGTGGGTAGAAAAATAGACGATGTTTTTCCATCACTCGTAGAAAAAGATTCAGGTGATATCAGTATTGAAGGCAGAAAGAAAGAAATAACATCTATTAAAAGTGCGATTAAATCGAGTATCGGGTATATTCCGGAAGACCGGAAAGCAGCAGGGATTGTTTACTTCAGGTCGGTAAAGGACAACATCACACTTGCCAATCTTAAGGCATATGCAAAGCTGGGAGATTAATGATACTGAGCTGTATATAAATATACTTGACATAAAAACAGAGCGGAAAAGGAATACTGATGATCTCTTCCGAGCTTCCTGAGATCATCGGCCTATCCGACAGGATCATAGTGATGCGAAGAGGGAAAATAGAAGGCATACTTGATCAGCATGAAAGAGGAACAACAGAGGAAGAAGTGATGTCAATCGCTGTCGGCCATAAATATAAATTGTAAACAGGCTGTTTTGAAAATGAGTAATTCGGGGCATGATGGAATAAAAAAGAAGTTACTATTATTTCTCACGGACAGACTTGTCTGGATAATACTGATCTTAATATTAATTTTTGCGTTTATATCCAGCCCTATATTCAGGAAACCCATGAACCTGACAAATGTTTTAAAGCAGTCAGTCGGTCTGGGTATTGCAGCTCTTGGGCAGACCTTTGTTGTTCTTTCCGGCGGTATTGATCTGTCCATCGGTTCTATTATATCTCTGCTTACCACATTAATCGCGGGAACATTTACAAACAATCCTGATATACCGATGATCTATGTCATCCTGATGATATTGGGCATTGGAGTTGTTACAGGTGTTTTTAACTCCTTTATCGTCATTAAATTGAATGTTGCTCCCTTCATTGCCACTCTCGGCACTATGTCCATATTTCAGGGCATAGTCCTGTTTTACAGCAAGATTCCCCTTGGCGGTGTGCCGATGAGATTCAGGTTTATAGCCGACGGGTATCTATCTGTAATACCATTCAGTGTGGAACAGGATTGACCGCGGGTTCAGGTTCAGAATTCCCGGATGGGGGTCTGTTCCATGGAAAAGAGTTCTTACTGAATTGATGCTTGTGGGTTATGATTGTGTTTTAAGTTATGAGCATGAAGATGTTGTAATGAGCCGTGAAGACGGCATGGAGCAAACCCTGGACTACTTGAAACCTCTTATAATAAAGGAGAGATATAAAGGGAGAGGGGATAAGCTCTTTGAATAAGGGAATAGAAGAGGAGATATAATTATGAAAGAAAAGCAGCTTCTTTTTACTGAATTGAAAATAGGAAGCCGTACGGCTGTAAACCGTATCGCCCTGAACTCGATGGAGTGCAACGATGCGGATAGCGAGGGAAATCCCAGTGAACTGACTTATAAACGCTACAGAAAGGCTTTCGAGGGAAATGCGGGAGTAATTTTTATAGAGGCAATCAGCGTGTTGGATGAGAGCAGGGGGCGGTTGAATCAGCTGATCGGGACGACCGCCAACCAAAAGGCGCTTACCGATTTTATCAAAGAAATGAAAAAGGTTAATAAGAAACCGCTCCTGTTAATACAGCTCACCCATTCCGGAGAGCTGAGTGATCCTGTTTTTTCAAGAAGGATATGCGTTAAGCCCCTCCCCGGATTAGGCGGTGACCTGATCACAGAGGAGGAAGTTGAGACTATTATAGATAAATTTGTTTTGTCAGCAAAAGTTGCTCATGACAGCGGTGCGGATGGAGTAGATGTTAAGCTCTGTCACGGGTATCTTGGATCACAGTTTTTAAGGCCTTATAATGACCGGAAATGGAAATACGGTGGACCGTGGAAAAACAGGGCCAGGTTCGCCTATGAAATTTATGAAAGGATCAGCAGGGAGATAAATGACCCGGATTTTATCGTGGGCTCAAAAATATCAGTTTGGGAAGGATTCCCGGGTGGTATGGGTACTGCCGGGCCGGACACACCGGTCATGGACCTTGCAGAGCCACTTGACCTCGTTAAAGGGCTGGAAGAGCGGGGGGGGAAATACATCCTGCAGTCGGCTGGAAGCCCTTCCATCACCCTCGCGTTAACTCAGCCGGACAGGAACATCCCGGATTACGCTTACCTGCATATGACTTTTCAGAAAGCAGTAAAAAAAGCAGTTAAACCGGAAACAGCTGTAATAGGATCGGCATATACAATTTTCAGGAACGGAAATAATAAGTTTCTTGCGGTAAACAGGAGGGAAAGTTCGCTTGTCTACTGGGGGAACAAGAATATACGGGACGGGGTGTGCGACATGATCGCGATCGGCAGACAGTCGCTTGCCGACAGCCTGCTGCCGGCCAAGCTTGAGGCCGGAAGAGAAGATGAGATTCACTGGTGTACAGCATGTGATAATTGTGTCGAGTTCCTGATTCGCCAGAGACCCGTAGGCTGCGCCACCTATTATAAAGAATACGCGTCAGAGCTCAAGGAAATTCGCAGGAAGGAAGGGTTGTTGAAGGAAAAGCACACCTGACGTTTCCATCTTTCCATTGTCCATTTATAAGCATCTAAACCCAATTTTATCTGTGCTGCCTGCCAGGCAGCAGGCACGGTTTGTATGAGGTAAACAATATGAATAAGAAGATAATTGCCTATGACCTTGGAACAGGCGGAAATAAGGCATCGTTGTACGACAGTGACGGCACATGTCTGGCAAGCACCTTTATTTCATACGATACATATTACCCGTGTACCGGCTGGCATGAACAGAGGCCTATGGACTGGTGGCGTTCGATTGTTGAAAGCACTCAAAAGCTGCTAAATGAAAAGAGGGTTGATGTTAAAAATATAGACAGTATATCTATTTCGGGTCACAGCCTCGGGGTGGTGCCGGTAGATAAAAACGGTAATTTACTGCGGGAGAAGACACCCATCTGGTCGGATACCCGTCCTGAAAAACAGGTAAATAGTTTTTTTAAGAATAAGGACAGGGATGCGTGGTATATGACCACCGGGAACGGATTCCCGCCGGCATGTTATTCAGTTTTTAAAATTATGTGGTACAGGGATAATGAACCTGAAATGTATGGCAGGGTTTTTAAAATAATGGGCACTAAAGACTTTATTAATTTCAGGATGACGGGCAGGATAAAGACTGATTATTCCTATGCCTCGGGAAGCGGTGTGTATGATCTCAAAAAGTGGAACTATTCTCCGGAGCTGCTGAGCGCAAGCGGGTTGCCGGGCGAAATATTTCCGGAGATTGTTCCATCGTCAAACATCATCGGAGAACTAACGAAAGAGGTGGCTAATACACTCGGCCTGCCGCAGAAGGTTAAAGTTGTGTGCGGCGGCGTTGATAACTCCTGCATGGCACTGGGTGCACGAAACATAGCAGAAGGGAGAGTGTATACCTCTCTCGGTTCCTCTGCATGGATCGCGGTGTCTTCAAAAAATCCAATTCTTGATTCCCGGAAGAGACCTTTTGTCTTTGCCCATGTAATACCTGAAATGTTTACATCGGCTGTCAGTATTTTTTCAGCAGGAGGCTCTTTAAAATGGGTAAGGGACAACATGTGCGGTAATCTTTTACAGATCGCCGCTAAAGAGGGCAGAGATAGTTATGAGCTGATGAATGACCTGGCCGGTCAGTCACCTGTTGGATCACATAACCTGCTGTTTGATCCTAGCCTGGCCGGGGGTTCATCCCAGGACGCGAGTCCTCATATCAGAGGCGCGTTTGCGGGCCTGGATCTTGGACATACCCAGTCGGACATTATCCGTTCCTGTATGGAGGGGATCGCGATGAACCTGGGGGTGGTGCTGGATGTGCTGAAGAAATTCTGCAGTCTCAGTGATGAGATGGTCATGGTCGGAGGAGGAAGCAGGAGCAGGCTCTGGCGCCGGATTTTCGCGGATATTTACAACATGAATATTGTCAGGACAAATATAGGAGAGGACGCTGGCTCTCTGGGAGCTGCCGCAATCGCGGCGGTTGGAACAGGGCTTTGGAGAGATTTTAACAGGATTGATGACATTCATAAAATACAGGAAGTTGTCAGGCCGATAGCCGCTAATTCTGAGAAGTACGATAAGATCCGACCCGCCTTTGAGTATTTACATGGATGCATGCATACTTTGGGATTAAAAATATCAAAATAAATATAGGAGTGTACAAATGGGCAAAATACTTATTACACCGAGATCGTTAACAAGGGACGGCCATCCGTCACTGGATCTTTTAAAAAAGGCCGGACACGAGGTGGTTTTTTCCACACCCGGAAAACAGCCTGCAGAAGAAGAGCTTTTAAAAATATTACCTGGCTGTGCCGGTTACCTCGCGGGCGTTGAGAAGATTTCCGAGAGGGTCCTGGAATCCGCCGGAGATCTGAAGGTGATTTCAAGAAACGGCAGCGGCATTGATAATATTGATCTAAAAGCGGCAGAAAGATTGAATATTCAGATCCGCAAGACCGAGGGGGCAAATGCCAAAGGGGTTGCTGAGCTCACAATAGGGCTTATGTTTTCTTTAGCGAGATTTATTCCTTATCATGACGGAAAGATGAAAGGCGAGGTATGGGAGCGCAGGAAAGGAATGGAACTTGAAGGCCGTACTCTAGGGCTTGTTGGATGCGGGCAGATCGGTCAGGAGGCTGCCGTGCGCGCGCTGGGGATGGGCATGAATGTGCTTGCTTACAGGCGACATCCTGACCTGACTTTTTCACCATCTGATAAATTCAGCTGGGTCGCTTTTGACGAAGTATTGGAAAAATCGGACATAATAAGTCTGCACAGGCCTGCATCCGGAACAGGTGAGCCTGTTATAACAGGGCAGATCATTGCAAAGATGAAAAGGGGAGTGTTTATCATAAACACCTCACGTGCAAGTCTGATTGATGAAAATGCCGTGCTTACCGCGCTTGAAAGCAATCAAGTGGCGGGGCTTGCAACGGATGTATACGCCCAGGAGCCGCCTGAAGATTTCAGCCTGGTAAAGCATGACCGGGTAATCGCGACACCGCATCTTGGAGGATTTACCGGGGATAGTGTTGACCGTGCCACTACAGGGGCAGTGGAAAATATAATAAATACGCTTCAGGTCTAATTAAAATTTAAAAATTATTTTACTATTTTACTTGATTATGAAATTAAATTTTATTAATAGTTAATGAGAAAATAAAATTAAACCAAAAAAAGGACAGAACATGGATCAGAAAGAACTATTTGAAAAAATGGAAAAATGCGGAGTGGTGCCTGTTATTGCAATAGAGTCTCCGGAACTGGCACTGCCGATGGCCGATGCGCTTATCAAAGGCGGTCTGCCTGTTGCCGAGATCACATTCCGGACAAAAGCCGCGGCGGATGTAATAAAGACCCTTAGTAAAGAGAGACCCGATCTCTTTCTTGGCGCCGGGACCATTTTATCGGTTGATCAACTGTTAAGCGCGAAGGAGTGCGGGGCGGTATTCGGCGTGGCTCCGGGATTAAATCCTGATGTCGTAAAGAAGGCCCGGGAAATAGGATTTTCTTTATTCCCGGGTGTAATAACTCCATCCGAAATTGAGAAGGGCCTCACTTTCGGTATAAAGGTGTTTAAGTATTTTCCTTCCGAAGCAATTGGAGGAATTCCGGTGCTTAAGGCTGTATCCGCGCCCTACGGGCATCTGGGAATCAGATTCATTCCGACCGGCGGTATTAATATCAACAACCTTGAGGCGTACCTCAGCCTTCCACAGGTTATCTGTGTGGGCGGAACATGGATAGCAAAAAAGGATGTTATTGCGGCCAAGAAGTGGGATGTTATAGAAAAAAATGCCGCGGGAGTTGTTGAAGTTGTGTCGCATATTCGCGGGTAAATATGGCATACGGAATTCAGGCTGTCCCTTAACATATAAAATGGCTCTTTAGATACAGAATACTGTGTGCTTTATAGCATCAAATGTATAATCTGTATGTATGGGACAGCCTAATAAGTTGTGAGACAACCTCAATTATAATGTGCGGAGGATTAAATGGAATTAAAAATCAGTAATAATACAATCATCAAACCTTTCTCTGTGGGATGGGACCCCGCGGATGGAATCATGGATGACCCGGATAACCATATTGAGAGGTGTTTAAGTAAACTTACAGATATGTTTATTGATCCCGGGGCTGCTGAAGCGTATCTGAAGGAGAAAGGTGACGTCCTTCTCTATGAAGTATACGAGAAGGCCATACCACAGAGGGACGGCGAGATACAGTTCTGTTCAAGTATTACTCATCCCGGCAGGATAGGGGAGGAATATTTCATGACCAAGGGCCATTTTCATGCCCGCCGTGACACTGCCGAGCTGTACTACTGCCTCAGGGGCAGGGGGTACATGCTGATGGAAAAGGAGGATGGGGAGTACGAGCTAGGGGAAATGTATCCAGGGCGTTCGGTGTACGTTCCAGCCTTTTACGCGCACCGCTCAATTAATACGGGTGATGAACCGCTCATATCTCTGGCTGTTTATCCGGGGGACGCGGGGCATGACTATGGATCAATTGAGACAAGCGGGTTTAAACACGTGGTAGTGGAACGGAATGGGAAACCCGTGGCAATAGAAAATCCGCGTTATGGAAAAATGGAGTAATAGAAGCAGGAGCAGGTTCCAAACCTGCCTTATTATAGAAAACTGCCCCTGCCGTAGATATAAAAGAGGAAAATGAGGAGGACACGATGAAGTTTAAAGGCGGTTATTTAGGAAAGATCCTTAGAATTAACCTTTCAACAAAAAAATACAGTGTTGAACCTTTAAAGGAGAGCGAAGTTTTAAAACTGCTCGGGGGACGTGGTATCGCGGCCAAGATGTATTACGACGAGATCGGCCCGGAGGTGAAGCCTTTTGACGAGGCTAATAAGGTTTTTTTCGTAACAGGCCCTCTGACCGGTGTAAACCTTCCGTCCACCACAAAGTTTCAGCTCAGCACAAAGTCTCCTGAGACAGGTGTGTATTTATGCTCGAACTGCGGAGGTGATTTCGGCCCACGGCTCAAGCAGTGCGGTTTTGACGGCATGATTATCGAAGGGAAGGCGCCGGAATGGACATATCTAATTATCAGTGATGATGAAGTAAGCTTTCGAGATGCCGGCCCGATGAAGGGAATGACTTCAACCAAAACCCTGGAAAAACTGGCCGAAGCAGCCGGGGATAAGCGCGCGGCCGCCATTTCGATTGGTCCTTCAGCCGAACGTCTGGTGCGCATTTCATATATCAATGTTGACACAAGGGCCTTTGGACGCGGAGGAGCGGGAGCTGTGTTGGGCTCTAAAAAATTAAAGGGTGTGGTCCTTCGGGGAAGCGGCACAATAACTGTGGCCGATAAGGCCAGAGTAGATGAGATCCGCAGGGCGGCTATCAAGGATTTACGGGTATCACGTGCAAACCATACAAAATACGGAACAGTCCAGTATATCGAACCCATCAACGAGCTCGGGTGTATGCCTACCCGGAATTTTCAGACAACATATTTTGAGCACGCGGACAAAGTGGATGCCGGCACTATGTACAACGAGTATCTGGTGAAGAATTATGCCTGCTTCCACTGCCCTGTGGCCTGCGGTAAGGTTTGCGAGGTGAAAGAGGGCCCCTTTGCTGGAGCTAGGGCAAGGACCGAATATGAAACAGTAGCATTGATGGGGCCCAATTGTGGGATTGATGATTTCGGTGCTATCGTGAAGGCAAATCAGCTCTGCGATGAGCTGGGCATGGATACAATGTCGACAGCCAATATAGTGGCCTTCGCAATGGAGCTGTACGAAAGGGGTCTGATCACGGATAAAGACACGGAAGGGATTGAGGCCCGCTTTGGAAATGCTCAGGCCCTGATTGACATGATCAGCCTGATAGGAGAGAGGCGGGGCATTGGAGACCTCCTGGCTGAGGGAATGGGCGAAATAGCACGAAAGAGGCCTGAGTGGAGCCCATATATTCTGGCTGTCAAGGGGATGTCGTTTGCTGCCTATGACCCAAGGGGATTTTACGGCAATGCTCTGACCTACGGCACTTCCAGCCGTGGAGCCTGCCACAATGTAGGCGGCTGGACTATCCGCGCTGAGCTTCAGAGCGGCCAGTACGACAGATTTGCCTTGAAAGGCAAGGGCGCCCTTGTAAAAAGCATTCAGGACAACAGGGCTTATGTTGACAGTCTTGGTGTATGTACTGTGGTAAGGGGATCCATGGACTTCTCTGCTGAACCTAAAGGGGATGTGATGTCTGTAGTCACAGGCTTTGATTTTACACCTCAACTGTTGGAAATCGGCGCACGCATCTATACACTTGAGAGGATGATTCTGAGCCGCGAAGGTGTAAGGAGGAAGGATGATATGATGCCCGAGAGAATTCTTAAAGAGGCTGTTCCGTCTGGCCCGATAAAGGGGCAGGTCCTGACCGAAGAGATGTATCAGGGGATGCTGGATGAATACTACGACGAACGGGGATGGGATGAGGATGGTGTTCCCACGGAGGAAACAATAGAAAGCCTGGGACTGAAAGAACTCCTTGCTTAGGGGGAATATTGGTCCATGAAAAATTGGGCAGGCTGCAATGGTAACTGATCATGAACTCTATGTCGAAAAATGAGTCAAAAGACAGCGTAAAAATATCTATAAAGTATCTGGTTACAATCAGAGACAGCACCGGACGCAGCCGGGAGGAGGTTGGTTTCTCAAAGGGCTGTGTTCTAAAAGATGTGGTTGACTGGTTGAACGGACGTTATGATTTATCATTGCCTGATCCGCAGGTTATGGCAATATTAAACGGTAGAGGCTGGCAGCAGCTTCCTTCTAAGATGGCCACTGAAATTAAGGATGGGGATGTAATCTGTCTTTTCCCGCCCATCGCAGGCGGTTGAGACGACATAGCAAAAAAAAGGCGCCCTCAGCCCGTGAATCCATTTATAGAATTAATCCCAATGTTGAAACAGTAAGCATAGAATTTTTAAATATTTTTGTTAAAATCAACAATCTAATAGATACAGCGGATGGTTAACCGCTTTGTCGTGTCTGTACGATCCTGCCAGTAATTGTTTCCTCGATGATTTTTTAAAAACATCTTAATTTTTTTATTTTTTTTATTGACAAATACGATTGATTATGTATAATACGATTCATAACAACATATGTTATTTATATCTAATAATATTTTTCAACTTATTGAACTAATTTACAGAAGATATTTATTTATATCAATTAAAATTTAATATTAATGAGAATTGGGTTGGAAAAATATCGACTGGCAATGATCTCTTTGATGTATTTTGAAAATGGGATATCCCAACAGGAAATAGCATCAAAATTAAATCTATCCAAAATGACCGTATCCAGAATGCTGCAGAAAGCAAAGGACTCAAACATCATACAGATAAACATTCAATTGCCTTTTAAGATAGATGAAAAACTATCAAAAAAGGTCACAGATCAATACGGAATAGAAAATGCTGTTGTAATTAAAAAGGAGAGCACAAAAAATATAAATACGGCTGAATTAATAGGAAGAGTCTGGGCATTTTATATGGGAATATCACTTAAAAATGACTATATACTGGGACTTGGACTGGGTAACACAATAGGCCATACAATTAGAACTCTTGTACCAATGAATACAAAAAATGTTCATATCTTACAGTTAATGGGTGGGCTTGCAGATGTAGCCTATAAAAATCCTTTTACCATAGTTCAGGAGACATGTCGGAAATTAAATGCACAGGGAACCTATGTAACTTCATCAGTTATTGTTGAAAATAAAAATGTAAGAGATTCGATCATAAATGACACTCCTGTTGGCAGACAGTTGAAGGATTTGTGGAAAAATTGTAATGAAGCGCTTTTTGGAATAGGGACGATTGAAAAAGGATACATACTTTCACCGAAATTAGTATATCCGCAGGATGTTGAAAAAATTAAAGCTCTGGGTACGGTCGGTGATATTATGGGGCATTGCTTTAATGCTAAGGGAGAGTTCCTAAAAACTCACTTAAAAGACCGATTGGTACATATACCATTAGAAACATTTATGAATATTCCTAAGCGCGTGGCTTTAGCAGGCGGAGTAAAAAAAATTGATTCAATTAAAGGTGCTTTACATTCCGGGATTATAACTACGCTTGTAACAGATTCTGATACAGCGGAACTTCTTTGATAGTAAATAATTAAATAAAGTCAACAGTTACACCTATTTAAATAGGTTTAAAGAACATAAAATATTTTATTAAAAGGAGAGTGTTATGAAAAAATTACAAATCTTTTTTACTTACATTGTAATCGGAGTGTTTTTTGTATCATTTGCTGCCGTTGCAGTAGGTGAGAAGAAGGATGAGGCAGAAACCACGCTTTGCACAGCTGTAAAGTTTTTAGAGAGCCCTTATCATGCTGCCTGGATCAAAGGTGGTGAAATGTTCGCTGAAAGCATTGGTTTGGGTGATTACCATGTCGCACAGGCGTGCCAGGGAGGCAGTGAAAAACAACTTAACGATATTAAAGCTCTGGTTGCTAAAACAGGTGGGAACGTGGTTTTTAATATTGACCCAAATCAGTCGCCTGATGTAGTGCCTATTGCAAAAGCGCTTGAGGATGCTGGTATTTACTTTGTAACCTGGTGGAATAAACCTGATGAAGTAAAGGTCTGGGATTATGACCACTGGGTCTCTCATATAACCTTCGATGGTACTGAAGGTGGTTATTTCTGCGCCAAAGAACTATTTAAGTCCTTTAGTACCCCTAATAAGGGTAAAATAGTTGCCCTTCAGGGCCAGTTAGCCAATGCTGCCCAAATCGAGCGATGGGCTGGGCTTAATAAAGCACTTAAAGAATTTTCAGGGGTTGAGATGGTAGCCTATCAATCTGCTGAGTGGAACCGCGCAAAGGCCTATGAAATGCTGACAAGTATGCTCGTTGCTCATCCGGATGTTGACGGGGTATGGTGTGCCAATGATGAGATGGCCATGGGTGCAATTGAAGCATTAAGGGCAAAAGGTATTGCCGGGAAAGTGATGGTTTGTGGTGCAGATGGTCAGGAAGATATGATAAGAGCGATTATTAAGGGAGAATCTGCCGCAACTTTCTATCCTGATCCGTCATGGCAGGGTGGAAATGGTTTATCGTTGGCTCTTGCTGCAAAAGAGGGGAAAATAGATGTTACTTCGCTGCCAAAGGAAAAACGTCAATGGTATGCAAAAACAGTATTAGTCAATGCCGAAAATGCTCAGAAATTCCTGAGTGATTATTATGAAGGGACTCCCGAGTATGATTGGAATGATCATTTTGGACGATGGCTCAGAGGAATTAAATGACAGGCATTTGATTAACTTATCCTAAGTATGGTGAAGGACCCCCAATTAATAATTGGGGGCTCTTTTTTAACAAATTTCAAATATTGTATATTATAATGTAACAAATTATTGATGGAGAACAACGTGAATAGTGAAAGAGGGCCATCGGATGATAACCGATTTTACTTTTGGGGAAAAATTGGAAGCGGCTTTCGTTTTGTTATTTCCCATAGTGTTTTTGGACCATTAACCGCACTAATCCTTGTGAGCCTTGTATTTATTGTGGGAACAAAGGGGTCATTTCTATCTTTAAATAACATTCAGAATATCCTTAGCCTGAGCAGCATCTTAACTATGATAGTCTTTGGAAGTTCACTCGTTATTTTAATGGGTGCTATCGATTTATCGCCTGAAGGTGTCATTGCGTTGTCTGCAGTAGTGGGTGGCCTTATTATGAAAAATGAACGGACCGCAGTTGATCTGGGATTTTTTGCAATTCCTGTGATAATGCTTGTAGGAGCAGGTGCAGGATTTATAAACGGCACAATAAATACAAAATT
>DAOVJS010000096.1 GCA_030673105.1 Spirochaetota bacterium | reverse complement strand
TCAAACCCCCTGATATACCATAAATACTAATTACAGGATCCTGATTAAAATCTATCCTGTTACTGTCAATCCAAAGAAAAGGGAACGGGGTTTTTTGATATAAGCTACTACTAAATGTAGTCATGTAAACAAAACCGCCCTGTGCACCAAGCTCGAAGCTCAGTCTTCTCATATAAAAAGACGCACTTGCACCCAGTTCTCCCATTCCGGCAAAAAGCGGGAAGTTCAATACAGCGGTGCCGTCAAAAATACCCTTATAACGGTAACCCAGGCTCTTGGAAACTCTGAATCCCACAACAGGGGCGTAATCCTTTTGACTCTGTTCAAGATTGATATAGTAATACTGATTCAAAATAGGGTTATCATCCTGCAATTTAAATTCGTAATCCATATCAGGAATATCCACCTTCATGACACCCGCGTGAATAGATACCTGTACTCCAAGGGATGCCACCTCTATTAGCTGATCGCCCTCTGTTATCTTTTCTTTCTGAAAAACAACTTTCGCTTCAGTTACGTCCGGATAGACCTTTTTAACCCTTACAAAACCTGTAGGCAGCTCAACGATCCTCCCCGTTTTACCTATCTCCTGTTTGGTCATGACTTCATACTCATCCCCCGGCTTCACACCGATATTCTTTCCGAGTTCAAAGTAAAGAGTATCACCCCTTGTCCTGATCACCCCTGATTTAATCTTAAATGCATCAATCTGCCTGATCCTGTAAGACAGCATGGATATTGCGGAATCGACAGCCTGCTTATTTGCCCTGTCCAGGTTTACACCCCCGCCCCGGCCCGTAATCCTGACCGATTCTTCCTGCGTCCCTTCCCTTACATTTACAAAGGTCATGTCCACAACAATATCCACCACGTAGGAATCCACAACACGGGTAATGAAACCCGATTTTACTTCCGTCTGTTCAATTCCGACACTGTAGTTAGAGAGGGATGGAAGCACAACAAGAAATGAGCCGACAATCCTGTCAAAATCCTCACCACTGATTACTACAGTTCCAAACTTTTCATCATAGGTACCGGCCTCTTTTGCTTTTGCGGCCTGTGTTTCCCTGATCCTCTTAATAAAATCATCAATATCCCTGGATTCTATTCTGTAATTCCCGTATCCAAGCACATTGAACCTTTTCAGATTGATAAAAACGTGGCTTATAGACGAATCAACATAACCCAGGACACTATCAGGTATATCGTATGAGTAGTATGTCAGGCCGAATATTGCCAGGTCCTTACGTTCTGAAATTTCCGCAGAAAACAGGAAGCCTGGAAGACAAAAAAGAAAAACGGATGAGAGGAGCAGAACGATCTTCTTCATACCTTTACTCCCGGTAAGAAAATAGGTACTTCAACCTCTTGACTGTTTCATCTAAATTTAATAGCTTTTCACAACTTTAAAAGGATTTTCCCGTGAGAAAGACAGCTTTTCATCTGCTGCTGCTAATTCTACTATCTTTCCATTTCGGCTGCAGAGATAGAATAATTCTGCCTGTTCAGGAAGAAAAGGAATTTTTTGAGGGCGTTCTTGACAGCTCAGGGATGGAACTGACCCCGGGGACCAGAGGCGGTTCCTTTATACGTGCTGACATACTGGAACTTGACTCCTTAAATATTGTAACAACAAGGTCTCGCTCAGTATACTCTGTTTTGAAGCTCGTTTTTGAAGGCCTTCTAAGCATAAATCCAATAACAGGAGAAATTCAGGAGGGAATCGCAAAGGACTATTCCATTATCAACAACGGATACTCATTGTTATTCCATCTCAATGAAAATATCCGTTTTTCCGACGGCGCGCCCTGTACGGCCGCCGATGTTATCTTCTCCTTTGAAGAAATCTATATGAACCCGGATGTGGACTCAAAAATAACCGACTCACTGAAAATCAGGGACAAATTAATAACCGTCGAAAAGCTGGACGATGCTACCATCCGGATCGATCTGCCTGTGCCCTACAGGCCCTTTCTATACACACTCGCCCATATTGACATACTGCCAAAACACATCATCGAACCTCTAATTAAAAAAGACGGGATCGAAGCATTTAACAGGGGTTGGGGCAATATCAAGAACGACATACATAATATTATTGGAACAGGCCCCTACTATATCAAGGAATTTAAAAATGGAGAGTTTATCAAGCTTGCGCGTAATCAGTACTACAATAAAAGAGATGGAGGCCTTTATTTTGACGGAATGCCCTACCTGGATGAAATTATAGAGCTGCTGGATATAGACAATGAATCAAAATTACTGAAGTTTCAAATTGGTGAAATAGATTTCTACGATGTCACCGACACCGATATTGCAAGCGGTGATTTTGAGACCCTTCTATCCAACAAATCCGATGGAAATTATCAATTATATTCCGGAGGCCAAACTTTAAGGAGTAATCATTTCCTGGTTTTCAACCAGAATCCCAACACAGTGGAAAAGGAAAAGCTTGATGTTTTTCAAAATTTACTTTTCAGAAGGGCGATTTCACTGCTTATTGATACGAAGGCCATTGTGTCAGATATCTATAAAGGGTACGCTTATATAGATTTTTCTCCTGAAAGAAACGTTTCTCCTTTTTACAGGAATAAGGAAGCACCCGGATATGATATCCAGAAGGCGCAAAACCTTCTGGATCAGATACCTTTACCGGACAGAGATGGAGATGGATACAGAGATTTACCTTCAGGAAACTCCCTTCACTTTACTATTCTCACAAATAAGGACAACCCGTTCAGAATTAAAATGGGAGAGACTATCTCTGAGAGCCTGAAAAATGCCGGGCTTAATACGGATTTTGTCCCCGCTGATTACGATGTGATTGTAACAAAATTCCTCGACACCTTTGAATGGGACGCGGTTATTCTGGGAATGGACGGGAGCATTGAGCCGAACGAATCATCCTGGATATGGGAGTCAAAAGGGACTTACCACCTGTGGAATCCCTACCAGGAAAGGCCTCATACGGTGTGGGAAAAGAGGATCGATGAACTATTTGCACTTGGAAGAACCACATGGAATTTTAATGAAGCTAAGGCATTCTACCATGAATACCAGGACATTATTGCCCTTGAACTTCCTGTTATAAACATAGTTGTTCCCGCTGAACTGTATGGCTTAAGAAACGGTTATGGAAATGCTGCTCCAACGGCTGTAACTTATAACGCAATCGGCTTGATGCCTTACCTGTATAAAAAAAAGAAGAGCGGTTCCAAAATTATTATAATAGATTCAAAGAAGGCGAAGGAGTAAATGAAAAAAAGAGTTCTCATTGAAAATTTAAAATCCCATATGGATACAGAAGTCACAATTGCAGGCTGGGTTCACAGTATTCGCAGCCAGGGGAAAATCACGTTTGTCCTTATTCGTGATAGAACAGGTATTGCCCAGGCTGTATCTGAAGATTTAGAATTAAAAAATTACGATCTTCGAAACGAAACTGTCGTTTTCGTGACAGGCACTGTTAAAGAGGACAGCAGGGCGGAGACGGGACTTGAACTGAGACTTTCGGGAGTCACAGTCCTCTCGCGGCCTGAGAAAGCCCTCCCGATTATAGTAAACGATAAAGCGGAGTTCCAGAAACTCGAACTTGAAACAATTCTCAACAACAGGGTGCTATCATTGAGAAATCCTGTGCGGAATCTCATTTTCAAACTGCAGGCTGAGATAATCGACAGTTTCCGGACCTTTCTGAGGGAGCAGGGATTCACCGAGGTTACTACCCCTAAAATCATAGCCTCCGGCACTGAAGGCGGAACACAGCTTTTCACCATAGATTATTTTGACAGGCTCGCTTATCTGGCTCAATCTCCCCAGTTTTATAAGCAGATGCTCGTTGGAGCTGGGTATGAGCGGGTTTTTGAGATCGGGCATGTTTACAGGGCGGAGGAACACAACACCTCCCGCCATTTAAACGAATATATCAGCCTTGACTATGAAATGGGATTCATTGAAAACGAACATGATATTATGGACATGGAGGAAGCTTTCATCGTGTATCTGTTTAACAGGGTAAATGAAACCCTCTCTCCGGTTCTTAAGCAGTACAATCAGACACTGCCTGTACCGGACCGTATACCTAGAATTCCCGTGAAAGAAGCGTGCCTGATTCTAGAAAAAGAGTACAATAAAAAATTGAAAACCTATGACCTCGACCCTGAAGGAGAAAAACTCATCTGTGAATGGGCGAAAAAGAACCATGATACGGAGCTCCTGTTTTTAACTGAATACCCTCTCACAAAAAGACCGGTTTACACGATGCCGATGGAAGGCAATCCTGATTTTACAAGAAGTTTTGACCTCCTCTTCAGAGGGCTTGAAATCACCACCGGGGGGCAGAGAATCCACGGGTACCGGATGCTCATTGACGCTTTTAAAAGCCGGGGCCTTGATCCTGAAGATTTCGATTATTACATAGATACCTTCGCCTATGGAATGCCGCCTCATGGAGGGCTTGGTACAGGGCTGGAAAGACTGACCGCGCAAATTCTTGGGCTCACGAATGTAAGAGAGGCCTCGATTTTTCCAAGAGATAGAAACAGAATTAGCCCCTGACAGGAAACGACCAGGTGTTGATACTAACTCGCAACTTAATTTATAAAAGGCCCCTGCTGCGATAGTGTCCTGCATGTAGAAAAAACGCGGATCAAAATAGTTACTATTCTATTGTACTCATATTCACAACCTGAAAAATATGCTTTGTCAGGACGTCTATGGCTGAGAGCTTACCATAATAATAAAGCCCTGTATCAATACAGATGAGCCTGTCCTTTATTAATATATCGGTCAAAGGGGTATGGCCGCAGACCACAGTTTTTTCCCAGTTGAATGCTTCAGCATAAATATGATCCCTGATCCAGAGAAGATCAAAAGCATTCTCCTTCCCCTCCTCAATCGAAATAAAAGGCTTTATTCCAGCGTGACAGAAAAAGTAATTATCCGTCTCAACAAACATGCTTAAGTCCAGCAGGAAATCCAGATGGCTATCCGGTAAATAATTCCTCATTTTTTGAAGCCTTTCACCATCATCCTGCACACCTGTCAGCATCATAATTTCATTCCTATCCATTCCATAACTTCTTAGTGTCTGAACGCCGCCATTATAGAGCCATGTATCAATATCTTTTACAACTGCCGCAAAGCCCGCAGCACCCAGCATCATATCCTCATGGTTCCCCTTTAAAAAGATGATGTTACTGTATAATGACTTCAGTTGAATGAGTTTATCAATAACTGATTTAGATTCAGGCCCCCTGTCAATATAATCCCCGATAAAAATCATTAAGTCTTCTTCGGTTAAATAAATACTATCAAGCAGTTTAATTAGAGGTACACAGTACCCGTGCAAATCGCCCACAACTATTATTCGATTGTAGTTTTTCTCATTCATATACATTGATATATTTAAGCTTTCCTTCCCTGATGGTAAAAATCTAATTTTTAAAAAAAAATCACTTGCTTTTAAACAGTTAATAGCTATTATTAATTTTTCCGAAAATAATAATATAATTGTGTTAAAATACGTTACTACTATAGATAAAACAATCATTTGTTTAATACGGAGAATTTGATGAATAATGAGATCGTTGTCGGGTTTTTAAACGAACACCGACAGCAATGCCAGCATACCTCGGTTTCCAACAGGATTAAAACAAAAAGATCGTGCGATTTTTGCCATCACATGAACAGGGACATTTCTCTATTGATGTCCAATATTCATGGGGCCCGTAAAACGGTGGATGTTGGACTGGCTCTTTCTGCCATTGCAGAAACAAGTTCTTACCAGCCTTATAAAAACGCGGGATTTGAATTGTTGCATCAGGAAGGAAATAATGAATCAGCAAGAATAAAAAATACATTTGAGAATATGTTCTTAAAAGGGTACGAAACTGTAATAATTATTTCTCCCAGCGTACCTAATCTGCCGTTGAGTTATCTTGAAAGCGCGCTGTCATATCTAAGAAAGAAGGAAAATAATCTTGTTCTGGGCCCTCTTAAAAACGGGATGTTTTATTTAATCGGCATGAAAAAAAAGATGTATGAAACAGTTAACCGGAGTGATTTTTTCAATAAACTCAATTTTTATAACAGCGCCATGCGAGATACAACAGTGAATATGATAAAAGATTATTGCAACGATTGTTCCATATTACCGGAATGGTATACCTTAAAATCTCTCAATGATTTAAAAAAGCTGCATTATGATTTTCTACACGGCATCGGTTGGAAGGCTCAATGGACACATAATATTACAAATGAGCTTCTATAAGGTAAATTGCAGCCATGAATAACGTGTATAAAATGGTGGGCCTTCTAAATTCTAGCAACATGTATCCCATAATACCAGGAGTCAGCTATGTATGACATTATAATCATCGGTGCAGGGCCGGCAGGTCTGACTGCCGCGATATACGCAGTTAGGGCAGGAATGAACATAGCAGTATTTGAAAAAATAGGCGTTGGCGGACAGCTTATTTTAACAGAGTCGGTCGAAAATTATCCGGGATTTCCTATGATAAGCGGACCCGACCTTATGGATAAGTTTGAAAAGCACGCAGCGAAATTTGGAGTTGAGATTGCTTACGAAGAAGTAAAAGCTATTAAATCAAAAGGAAAAGCGCATGTCGTTGTGACAGATGAGGGTGAACACGAAACGATTTGCGTAATAGTCGCGAGTGGTTCACAGCCAAGGAGGCTGGGAGCTGAAGGCGAAAAAAAGTTTACGGGAAAAGGGGTGTCCTACTGTGCTGTCTGTGACGGTCCCTTTTTTAAAAACAAGGAAGTTGTTGTGTTCGGTGGCGGGGATGCTGCAATAAAGGAGTCAATATATCTTACACAAATAGTGAAAAAAGTGACAGTTGTGCACAGGAGGGATAAGCTCAGGGCAGAAAAGCTGCTGCAAAAACAGGCATTTGAAAATTCGAAGATTGACTTTATATGGGATCACGTGGTTGATCGAATTGACGGGAGGGATAAGCTTGAAGGGGTGACTATTAAAAATACAAAGAATCCGGACCAGAAAAAAAAGCTGCCGGTAGAAGGTATCTTCGTTTATATAGGCCACCTTCCCAATACAGCATTTATTAATGTGGATAAAACCTCAGGTGGTTTAATTGTAACCGCGTCATGCCTGCTGGAAACATCAATCCCAGGGATTTATGCTGCCGGTGACTGCAGGGACACATGCCTCCGTCAGATAGCAACCTGTGTAGGGGATGGCGCTCTCGCAGCATACAGTGCCGGTGAATACGTCGAGAGATTTAAAAGCGGACACCTTTAGTATAAAATTACAATTCAGAAAAAACTGAATATACCAGCTTGTGATAATCTTCCTCAATCCCTGTGATTTAATTCTAAAATAAGCTCAACTTCCCCTCTGCTCATTTTTGTTACTTTACATATTTCAGGGATCGTCCATTTCTGATCGAAAAGCGTAAGAACGGTCTTAACCTTGCTCTCAGCTTCACGTGATAATGCGCCCGGTCTCTCTTTAGAAGATTGCCCTGCTATACCCCCGGGCCTATTATTTTCCTGCTGTTCTATCAAGTTTTTTAATTCACCTGTTAGCCGTTCGGCATCCTGAGCCAGGCTGGTAAGCCTGGATTCAGTTCGCGCAAGCCATTCCCGCGTATTCTGAAGCTGTTTTGTACGAGCCTCAATATCAATTATAAGAGAATCCATCTCTTTAAACCTTGACAGAACTTCATTTATTTTTTTCTCATTCTCAATGAGGCTGCTGGTTTTTTCATCAACGATAGAGACTCTCTCCTTTAAATCTTCTTCGATGCCTTTTATTTCATTAAAACTATCTTTGAGTATATCAGTCCGCTTTTCGAGGTTCGAAATAAACTCTTTTATTTTTGTAATAGTGTCAATGGATACATCAATATCCGCTTCTTTATCTTTAAATTTTTCCATTCTGCCTTCAAGCCCCGTGCATTGCTCCTTAATCAGCTTTAGTTCAGCTTCCATTTTATCAAGAATCTCCTTTTCTGACTCTATGAAGTGGATCTTATCCTCTACAATAGAGATTAAACTAATCGCCTGCTGCGCGTTCTCCGCTATATTATTAACCAATTTCCTTTCACTTTTTAGGTACCTTACCTTTTCTGATATATCCCCTTCCTCCTTTTTAAGGCTCTGGATTATCTTCTGGATCGACATGATATCCTTTTTATCCTGCTTCAATTGAATGATTAAATCCGATAACCTTTCTGTTTCCCCTTCAATCTGCTCTTTAAACTTAACAGCCCGCTTTATCACCGATGATTCCTTCTCAAAATCACTGATTCTTTTTTCGACTTCTGACACCCGCTTTTCAATCTTCCTCTGAACCTTTATTACTTCTTTCTCAAAACCCTTTAATGTTTCTGAAGCTTCCTCATGAGACTTCTTTACTTCAAATTTAGTATTCTCAGTAATTGAACTTACAAATTGCATAATTTCTTTTTCTTTGTCTTTTACCGTATTTTCATGCTCTTCTAACTGTTCCCCAATATTCACCCTGAAGCGCTCAATCGACTCATTTATCTCTTCCATTACATCGCTTTTTAAATTCTCCACCATACCCCGTATCCGCTCAACCTCCCCGCTGACTCCTTTTAGATTAGTCCTGACCTTCTCAGTCATCTCTTCACCTGTCTTTAGATAGTTCGTCTCTATCTCCCCTATATTCCCCTCCACCACCCTGAGCGCTTCCTCAACCTTCTGCTCTATAATCCTGTGCACATCCTCAACTCTGCCGTTAATCCCGTCTATCCTGTACTTTAAGCCCTTCAGCTCCTCGTTGTACCCCTCAACCGCCTTCTCCTTCTCATCCTCAAATATTACCTTCAGC
>DAOVJS010000140.1 GCA_030673105.1 Spirochaetota bacterium | reverse complement strand
TCTTCCAGCGTGTCCCGTCTTTTTTATCTTCAAGAATGACCCCGAGATCAAGCAGGTTCTGACGTATCATATCCGCCTTTTTAAAATCCTTCTTCGCCCTCGCCCTGTTTCTCTCCTCAATCTGTTTTTCTATCTCTTCAGGAAGTATCCCCTTTTCAAAGGAGAAAACGCCGAGAACAGTATTTATATCTTTTAGAAAATCAAGAATAATTTTCGCGCCCCCGGCTGATAGCTCTTCATTATCAATCAAGGTATTTATATCTCTAACAAAATCAGCTATAGAGGCCAGGGATTTCGATATATTAAGGTCATCGTCAAGACCGGCCTCAAATCCTTCTTTTGACTTTTCAATAAGCCCCTTTATTTGACCTGTACCATTTCCGGCTTCATTTTTTTCTGATATCTCTGCTACCCTTTGAATAAAATCATTGTAACGCTTCAGGGCATGATCTGCCTGTCTGAGAGTGTCATCACTGAAATTTAACGGGGCCCTGTAGTGAGCTGAGAGTAGAAAAAACCGGACAGTGAGGGGAGAAAACTTTTCAAATACTTCTCTTAAAGTAAAGAAATTACCAAGTGATTTACTCATCTTTTCATTGTCAATATTTAAAAAGCCATTGTGCATCCAGTACCGGGCAAAACCGAAACCCGCGCCTTTTGACTGGGCAATTTCATCTTCATGATGTGGAAACGTAAGGTCCTGACCTCCGCAGTGTATATCAAACTCGCTTCCCAGGAACTTAACACTCATCGCCGAGCATTCAATATGCCAGCCCGGACGCCCCCTTCCCCAGGGGCTCTCCCAGGAAGGCTCTCCGGGCTTTTCAAGCTTCCAGAGAACAAAATCCCCGGGATTCCGTTTTTCGTCTGAAACCTTCACCCTTGCCCCGCTCTTCAGTTCTTCCAGGGGCTGTCCGCTTAATCTGCCGTATTCCACGAAGGTGGAAATGTCGTAATGCACCCCGTCAGTAAGAGTATATGCGTGGCCATTATCAAAGAGTTTTTTTATCAAATCCAATATTTCGGCTATGTGTTCAGTCGGTTTCGGATCATAATCAGGCTCAAGAATATTAAGCTCTGAGAAATCCTTTCTGTAAACTTCAATAAAATATTCTGTGAGCTCTTTAACGCTGATCCCCTGTTTTCGTGCCCGCTCAATTGTCTTGTCATCTATATCTGTCCAGTTACGGACAAAGGTTACTTTAAAACCCCTGTAAATCAGATACTTTCTCAACACATCAAAAACAATGGCAGACCTCCCGTGCCCAAGGTGCCCGTAGTCATATACAGTAGGACCGCATAGATAAATGCTTATATTTCTTCCTGCTGCCGGTTTCAGTTCCTGCTTCTTTTTGGTTAAAGTATCAAATATTTTCATTGTTACCTCTTTAGCTCCCATGACAGGGTTCTGTTGAATCTAATAAATACGAAAAATGCCGGCTTTCCTGCACTGCCTTTTCTATCATCTCACGCGCATGGCGCTATTGACAGAGAATATATTAAAAGATATATTAACTTACAAATGAAAGCTTATGCCGCGGGAGAAGATAAGGCAATAAATCCCTGCTGTTAGAACCGGAGGAATCTATGCGAAACATCATCTTACAATACTCAAAAGATATGTCTGCGGGCAGGCTTGCACGCGGTTTTGATCACTGCAACAGGGTATACCATCTGGCAAAACAACTTGAAGATGTTTATGATGATGAAGTGCTCTACGCCGCAACATATCTGCATGACATCATTTTAGCCGAGCCCCATCAGCTCCAATCCGCTGAAAAGGCAGAGGCGGTTTTACATGAAGTTGGCTTCAAACCCGGTAAGATAGAACTTGTAAAGGAAGCTATTCTAAACCACATCCCTGAGGGAAACCCCGCCTTCAAGGAGGCGAAAATGCTTCATGACGCGGATATACTTGATTCACTCGGAATGGTAGGGATAACCCGGCTTGCTATCGGGGCCTTTTTCTGGAAGGGCGCAAAATCTATCATCAGTATAATTAAACTGATCAGGGAATATAAAGACAGGGCAGCGGGCCATCTTACCCTCGAAAGGAGCAGGAAACTCGCAAAGGAAAAAATCGAATTTATGGAAATAGCCCTTAAGCAGCTGGAGAAAGAAGCTACAATCGTCGAGCCGGAGTAAGGACCCGGTTCCAGCTATGGCATTGTGTTTGAAATAATTTCACCCAGTGTTCTTCCTGCTTCCTTAAGCACGTTAATTCCGGCCAGCTCTTTTGAGCTGCCCGTGGCGCTTCTCTGCACCTGCCAGCTTCGTATAACTTCCGCAGTTTCTTTCTCGTACAGCGTGGCTTTTGCGGAGGCTACCGCAGTATGGAAACCTGAAAGTTCATCATACTTGATTATTTTTACGCTGCCGAAAAGAATCCGCTTCACCCCTTTTGCCGAACTTCTTGTGAGCCTGGCCCAGATCTCTTCCTCGGACTTTTCGAAAATAGAACTCGGACTTATTCCCAGCTCGTCTATCGAAAATCTCTTGCTGTATAGTATTTCATAAACAGCCGGAGTGGTCACAGGTTTGGTCAGAAGCCTGTTGTCAGCATCAATTTGAATAAAATAAACGGCTGTCCTTATCTTCCGCGCCTGTGTGTCTGATTTAAAAATAAACGTTACCTTTTTCTTCTGATGAACGTTCTTAAAAGCCTTTACCCTGTTCTGCAGTTCAGATGGCACGGACTGAAGCTGCTTCACGTATGTGTTGTAATCGACGCCCGCTTCCACCTTGTTGGCGTCACTCACCTCATATACCATATCCACTTTAAACTCTGCCAGACCCCCTGCAACCGTAACTGTATTATACGCCTGGTATTTATATCCCGTCGACTTCGTTTTAGGGATCCTGTATAAGAACCTGACAGGAACATTCGGCACAGGTATTTCCCTCTCGTCCTTTAAATAGTACACCATTAAACGCAGCGGTTCTTCGAGCGGTTCACCAACATACCCTACCTGTTCTTCGCCAAACTTTTTCAGCCTTAATTTCAGCAGCAGCTCATTCGCCCTGTTCATGTTTCTGTCAAACAGCACCTCTCCATCCAGAATATTCAAGGCTGCCATACCGGCGTTTAAATGAGCAATGACAGCGTCTGAGATCATGTCTTTATCCGTGAAATCGGATGCCTTTTCTTCCAGGTTCTTCAGCTCCCCATACTTCATTTTTAAAATTTCCGCAAGCCGCTCCTGCTCTCTTTTTATTTCACTTTTACTGTACTTTAGCAACAGCCAGACTCTGAAAAATGTACTCCCGTCAGGATTCTCATACTGTTCATAATATATTTCCGTTACTTCAGTATCCTGCAGCTTTGCCCTGCCCTCGGAAAGGAGCTCGGATGAGATGGCAGTGGTATACTGCTCCGCGAAATACTTCTCTTCATATGTTGAAGATGCAGTAACCGTAATACCGATCGTGGAAACTACCTGCGACAGCGCATCATTCAGGGAATTTTTTTTCCCGGCATCAAAGCTGCCGGAATCCCCGCTTGTCCCGACAAAATAGAAATACGCCTTTTCTTCAGGTATGGATGTTATCCATGAAGGTACTTTGCCATCAGAAGCGTAAATAAGCACCACACCACTTATCTCTTTTTTACTCCTCCCTGTCGCGCACCCGCCGAATAAAACGGCGGTAAGGGCAATTATTATAAAACAGAAGAATATGCAACTGACCGAAGTTCTTTTCATTTAACTTTCATCTCCTAAACTTCATCTCCGCTTTTCATACTTTCAATTAGTTTAAGCAGCTCTTCTCTTTCCCTGTCTGTCTCAATCTTCTGCAGTACTTCTTTCCACGCGTTATCCCTGGCGTCCGCGTAGTTTTCATAAGGCATTTTCGCCCTCTTCACAACTCTGTAATAATATTCAACCTCATCTTTCGACTTGATCCTCTGTATTTTTTCCCAGTAGGTATCTGTCACAATTAATCCGATAACCGGTACATTGTCCGCCACTGTACCAACATAGCTCTTAAAAGATTGTGAAAAGGTTTCATCCGTCCCTGAAAGGGCCTCGACAAATTGAGAGTTCACAAGAGTTTTTGTTCCTTCTGCTACCCTTTTTCTGAGATCTCCCTCCGCGATCCTTTCAGCAGCACGCCGGTCTTTATCAGCTATATCCACCTTGACTATAATAAACTTTTCTCCCTTCTCTTTAACAACCTGAAATTCAGGGTCAAAAGCCCACTTAGGCACCCTTTCAGTGCTTTTTTCAACCACCTGTTCCTCGCCGACTTTCATCTTTTTTACTTTTTCAGTTTTCACAAGGCTTTTCTTCGAGCATGATGTCATGTAAAAAAGGCTGAATAGAAAAGCGAAAAGGATCCCAAACTGTATTATATTCATTTTCTTCATTGTAATTTCCTCCCTCAAATAATTTTTTTAATACTAAAGCCTCTCAGGTTACTCCTCGATCCCAAAAATCACCGCATTACCGCGGGAAATTAAAACATTAAAATTTTCAAATCCCTCTTCACCCTGAAGGTCACTCAGCACATCATCTATGAGCTCACCTTTTCTACCCATATAATAAACATAGTATTTTGCCTGCCCTTCAGCGGCAGAGACTTCCTTTAAACTTCTGAAATTACCTGAGTTTCTCACAACATCAGTAAACACCCTCAGCATACTGAAATTATCTATCCCCTGAACAACCACCTCATACCGTATGCCCTTTTCAAAGGCTTTCATCATATAATTTCTCGAGATTTCTACCACCGGCCCGATCGCTTTTTCAACAGCAACCTCCACACCCTTTCTCTTTGCAGCGTCCATTCCACTGGCGACCCCGAGTTTTCCAGAATAACCGGTTTCTGTACCCAGGCCCCTGCCTGTGGCACTTTCAAAAGCCTTAAGATCTATGGAGGCAGACGCAAAATGCATACCAGCCTCACTTCCTGCATCTTCAACTATTCCATCAACCACCATGTAAACATCCGCGTTTAAAGCCTGAGCAATGAGCTGAACCACGCTTACAGTCCCCTGCGTCTCCTCATAAAGCATGAAATATTCTTCTTTTATTTCGTTTATTCTCTGAAGATCAATATACTCATACCCCTGGTTTGCAAGGTAATTATTCACCCTGTTCACACACAGACGCGCGTACTCATCCTCGATCTTTTTCTTTTCCGGTTCGAAGTATACAAGGTATGTCAGATTATCGAGCGCTTCATTAATAAGCCCGGCATAGGGGGATTCTGAATAATCTTTCTCCACTATCTCTTCAGGAATTTCTATTCCAATGGTGTCCAGGCTTTCCTCTACCTTGCTTTTATTGAGGACCGCGCGGATGTAAACTATTGTGTCCTTATCCGCCTTTACCTTGTCGGTAATCTCATAACTCAGGATAAAGCTCTCGCTTATACCGTACATATAGCTCTTTAATTTATCTTTATTCGCTTTCTCGGATCCTTCTCCAATGATTCCAACAACAACCTTTTTTAGCGCGTCCCTGAAGGCCAGATCCAGCGCATCGTCGAACTTTTTATCCTTCCCCACACCATTTTCCACAATCTTTTCAACTTTCGCTTTATCGATCTTTACTGACTTTTTCGCGCATCCGGAAAAGGCAAGGCTTATGGTTACAAAGGACAGTATAATGAAAAGCATACGTTTCTTATACATTTTGACGCCCCCTTAACATATTTGTTTTACCAGATAAATCTTTAAACATAGCACTATTCAACAAGAAAACAATAACATTTAAGCTATAAAAAGTGAATAGCAACTTTTTCTATAACTAAAAGTTCTTAAAACCGCAGTATAAATGACAGATTTAACTCATATCCTGAAAGTTTTACCTGCTTCATCCCTTCGCTGTCTGCATCTTCAATTATATTCTTTCTGCCACTGCCTATTGTCACAGATTCTTTTGTGCTTCCCGAAGTTTCTTCAATTTTTATCCACCAGCTTTTTATGGGTGTGTAGAGCCTGTAGTTACCCCCCGCTCTTATTGCCGCGTTCGGTTTTATTAAAAACCTTACCCCAGCGCCTCCTTTTAAACCGATTGATATACCGTATATATTTAATACAGGGTCCTGATCGAAATCTATTGTAGTTTTTTCAATTCTAAGGGTATTCAAAAAACCTCTTTGTTCCAAATCACGCTGAAAGGTAGTCATGTATATTACACCACCCTGAGCACCAAGCTCAAAGCTCATCCGTCGCTTATTAAAAGACGCACTTGCACCCAGTTCCCCTATCCCGGCAAAAAGCGGGAAGTTCAATATTGCGGTGCCGTCAAAGATACCCTTAAAACGGTAACCAAGGTTCTTGGAGATTCTGAATCCCGCAACAGGCGCATAATCTTTTTGACTCTGTTTAAGACTTATATAGTACTGACTTGTAAATGGAGGAGCGACAAGATCGTCTCCTAAGATGATATCGTAATTCATATCAGGAATATCCACCTTCATGAC
>DAOVJS010000057.1 GCA_030673105.1 Spirochaetota bacterium | reverse complement strand
GCCGGTAACCCTGTAAAAGTGCTGTACAACCGTAAAGCGCCGGCAGGGGTAACTAATGTGAGGTGGTATGGTAAGAATAAGAAAGGCAGGAAGGTAATTCAGGGAGTATATTACGTTGTAACAATGATTGGTAAGAAACGGCATGTGAAAAAGGTGCTTATTGTACGTTGAGTTTTGAATTCTGTTAATAAATTGTCGAACATGTAAACATGTCTTGAATCTCCAATTCCAACCTATTATAATCGTATAAGAGAATAAAACGTTTTCTAAATTGTATTTTCATTCAATTAACTGGAGGAAAAAATGATAAAAAGAGGCTTTATTGGATGTATTATTATCTTTTTATTTGCCCTGGTTCCGACCGGCTTATTTTGTATTGAAGTTGACTGGGTTTCCGGAAATGTTACATACAGTCACTTAAAAGGTGAATGGCGGGATTTAGATGTTGGTATGAACCTGGTATCGGGTGATATCGTAAAAACAGGTCTGGGCAGTGAAGCGACACTGCGGGATGAGGAGATCCAGATGCACATCCTTGAAAACTCAACCTTCACGATATCTGAAAGATATGAAAACGAGGAAAAAAAATCCAGTTTTATGCTTTTCCTCGGGAGAATGAAGTTTAAACTGGCAGGGCGGAGCAAAAAAGAGCCTGAAATCCTGACTCAGACTGTGAGCCTTACTATAAGAGGAACTGATTTTGAGGTGGGTTCCGGATATGATGGTTCAACGATTGTTTTAATAACGGAAGGGAGTGTGTCGGTAACCGGAAATAAAAATGAACTTCTTTTAGAAAAAGGCGAGGGGACGGAAGTAGCTTTTGGAGAAGAGCCCACTGAAAAATTTAAAGTGATGACAAGGGTCATAGAGTGGGACAAATGGTTTGATCTATCAAAAGAGGCTGTTAAGGGAAATGAATTAATATTTCTGGGTAGAATTCAGGAGAGATTTAAAGAAATTGATGCTCAGATCAAAAGCTATGAGCGTATCAGGGCGGATTCATTGAAAGAGAAAGAAGAATATCTCAAGAAGAGGGATGAACTTGTCGCGGAGGATAAAACCGATGAAGCTATCGAATACTCACGGAAAGCAGGGGCGAAAAGTAAATTAGCTTTTCACTCAATTGTAAATATAAGATTCCTGGCTTTATCATCAATCGGGTTATTTGATATGGCTGAGAGGATTTACTCGGGCATCGAAAGACCTGTGAAGGAGCAAACAGATACCTATGAAGGTATAGAGAAGACATATAAAGAAATTGAAAAGAAGTATATATGGGAAGGTGACCGGGAGAGGCTTGAACAGAGAGCAGAGAAGAAGAAAGGGTGCTTAAAACCTTATTAAAAACAAAAGTAATTGATTATGAAGTCATTCGTGAAAGCCCTAATCATTCTATGCTGTTTCTTAACTGTCCCTCTTATGTTATTTGCGCAGGATCGAAGGGATAAGCAGATTCAGCAGGATCGCAGGGATGAGCAGACTCCGGGCAGTTATTTTCCGGATTATCAAATTGAAGTCTTTCATGACACCGCGACATTAGAAGATGTAATACTACCCTTTATTTACAACGGTTATCTCTATACTTTTTCTCTGGATAAGGGGCTCCTGCTATGGAGGATCTTTATCGGCGGAGACCTTGCAAATCCATTCACAGTGAAAGACAGGAATCTTTACCTGTATGATATTTATAACAGGGTATACTCAATTGATATAGTTTACGGGGTAATCAGGTGGAAGATCGAAATTCAGAATGAAATAAAGGGAAAAATAAGTTTATACGGGAATTTACTACTTGTATCCACTCAATGGGGGTACATTTATGTTATGAATGCTGAAAATGGAAAAACAGTGTATGAATTCAGCGGCAAGGAAGATATTAACACGAGTTTTCAAATATATAAAAACCTGATGATTGTTCCCCATAAAAATGGTAAGGTTACCGCATATAATATGGACACAAAGAGTATAGAGTGGGTGTTCTACTCGGGAGGTATTATCAGCGTGTCTCCTGTTATAAAGGATGGGCATATTTATTTCGGAGACTGGGATGATACCTTCTATGCGCTTGATGCGCTCACCGGCAAACCTCTGTGGGTCAGCTATGTCGGTGAAAACATATCCCGGGATTTCATCGTTTTTGACAAAGAAATTATTCTATTTTTTTCAAAGGGGCAGATTATCTGCCTGGCAAAAGATAATGGTGAAATTGAATGGGTAAAGTATTTTAAGAATGTAGAGTTCAGCTATAACTATTTCGCAGGAGAGGATAAGTTTTATATTTTTACTCCGGATTTTATCGCGATAGAGCCGGAGGATGGGCAGGTCATTTTCAATTACAGGGAGAGAGCTTTTAATTTTTATAAAGAAATGTTATTTGAGAACATGATAGAGGGTGAACACCCGTTGTCAGCGGAAGATAGAATCCGGTTTCTTTCTGAAATCTATTTTACTGTCAGCAATTATCCTCTGCTGCCTCCCGTAAAAACGGAAAGAAATCTGATCTATTTTGTCACGGATAATTCTTATTTCTATGTTTATGATCCGGGGCAGGACTTTTTTATTTTAAAGTACAAACTAAACTGAGGGTCAAAAATGAGTGTTAAATATTTCTCCATCATTATCATAATTTTTTCTTTACTCTTACTGTTGGCTGCCTGTGCGACAGTTAGCCCTAAAGAGGACCTTTTCAATGGAATAAAAGGCACTGTCATCCCTGTTAACCGGGATGGTAAAGAGATAATTTATCAGGAAAAGGAAAAAGTAATAATAAATTGTATACCATTAATGAAAGGATCGCCGCTTCAGGAATGGTCGATCACTCTTAACCCGAAACCTGATGGAACTTTTATTGTGGCACTGGATCGGGGTGAATATTCTGTAGAAATATTCTTAAAGGGTTTTTACGTGGCAAGTTTCCATATTGATGTCCTTGAAGATGAACTGGTCGATCTTGGTATCATTAAAATAGAAGAGATAGAGGCCGGTGAAGGGACACCTGTAAAAGGGGAAGAGGCTGATGACGTAATATCGAATGAAGGTGACGTGAACATACAGCCTCCATCGAATTAGAATTGAATAGAAAAAATATATTTATACTCATTTTTATTTCCTTCAGTTTATCAATACTCGTGTTTTATATATACATAAGGGAGGGAAGAGAAAAAGAGCCGGAGATCATAAAGGCACCTTTTAAAATTGAAGTATACAGGGTTGATAGATATCCGCTTCCAAAAGCAGATATTTACCTCAATCAGAGATTTATCGGAAAGACGGATGAAAGAGGTTTTTTTTTCAAGGATATTGAGCTGATGGTTGGTGAATCTTATACGCTGAGAATAGAGAGAGAGCGCGGCGGTTATGTTTACGGACCATGGGAAACCAATTTCAAGGTTAAAGAAGAGAAAAAGAGGAGAAGAGAAAAAAAGAAAGAGGAGATTGAAGAAATTTCTTCATTGGAGGGGGAATCAGATATCCTGACTGAGATCGAGAGAGCACAGCTGGGGAAGGCCAGCCTGTACGAAAAATATCACTTTCTGGCCTTTATTGAAGGTTATATGTTTTACCAGATAAAAGTGGCTGGAAAGAATGAAAGCGCGGTTGAGAATGCGACTGTAATTGTGAATAGCAAAGTGGAGGGAAAAACGGATAAAAATGGTATCTCAATTGTGAAGTATTCAGGTGAAGATAAACGAAAGGAAGATATACAGATATTTAAAGAGGGTGAACATATATGGATGAATGAAGTGATGATTCAACCGGACGCAAAAGTATCCGTTGAATTAAATAAAATGCTGCTAATTGATCTTAACGTATATTCAGAGTACTATGATGTGATTAAAGGTGTTGAGAACGCGGAAATTTATCTCGGCCAGGAGTATATGGGAATGACGGACGGGGACGGCCACCTTTCATTTAAATATATAAATGAAAGCGGGGTGGATGGATATCTTAACCTTCTTATTGATTTCCCATCAGGATTTATACCGGGCAGGTTGAGAAGATCATTTTATATTAAGGAGGATTTACCTAAACTTAAAGTAATCAATTTTACTTACAACAAAAATCCAGTTTCACCAAAAGTTGTTTTAATGCCTTTCACCGTTAAAAGTAAAAATAACTATTTTTTAGCGAAGCAGGCTGCAGCACTGAAAACCAGGATCGAAGATTATCTTTCTTCTGAAGATGTATTTACGGTTTCCTCAAGTAAAATGGTTCAGGAGTTATTTCGGCAATTTAATATTGATTTTAAGGTTAAAAATTATACCTGGCAGGATATGCCGCTGATAAAAAAAGAGGTGGATGGTGTAATCCTTGGAGAAATCAGTGAAAGCAATAATATTATAAATGTGAAATTATATGGTTTTGATTACACTGGAGAAAAGTTTTTGGAAATAAATAAGATGGTATCTTTAAGAGAGCTTCAGTCGCTTTCTGAGGATATTGCCTCAAGAATTAAGAATAGTTTCCCTTTTGAGGGAAACATTGTTTCCGTCAAAAAAAATATATATGTCAATTTAGGAAAGAGGCATGGGATAAAACAGAATAATAAGTTTTACGGATTTATAGATTATTTTGATGAATTAACAAAAAATTATTCGAAAAAACGGGTTATAAAGCTTAAAATAGTAGATACAGGAGAGATTTTGTCCGCGGGAGAGCTGGAGGATATCAATGAGGGATATTTACTTGAACCGGGTGTAAAGGTGAGGCGCTACAGGGCGCTTTCCGCCGAGAAAATAGATATTCCCGTAATTATAAAAGTTGCCGCAAATAAGGAGCCTGTTCCGGATGCGAATGTTTATCTTGATGACCGCTGGTCCGGGCAAACCGATGATGAAGGGAAACTGTATTTGACATTATTATCAAACGAAAATGTCGATTTGCTTGTGTATAAGGAAGGATATGTCCCCGGGAAACTGAGCGTAAAGGCAGGGGAAGAAACAAATGTGGTCCGGATAAACCTCAAAAGGGGTGAAACTGTGTTCAGGGTTGCTTCAAAACCCGAAGGCGCACTTTTATTCATTAATGAAATATTTAAGGGGACCACGCCAATAACCGATAAGCCGCTTGTCGTACCCTATGGCTTCCATTTAGTTGAACTTGAACTGGAAGGATATAAAAAATACAGGAATTATATTAACTTCAAAGAGAGAAAATTATCTTTAATAGGGAAGGAAAGTATCGCTCTTTTCCCGGATTATTTCGGAGCTGCTGAGGAGATGTATGCCGAAGGACATATTGAGCGGACAATAGCTTTTTTACGGTATATTCCTTTAGATCATCCGGATTACAATAAGGCCATGGAGTTTCTCGGTTATGTATATCTGAATGACTTGAAGGATTACAGGAAATCTATCGAATATTATGAGCGCGCTCTGAATACGGTAGAAGGTGAGTATCGGGTTATGGTGAGCCTGATTTCTAATTATAATTTAGCTCAGGCGCATTATAATGCGGCAGATCAGGAGTTCTATGTTAACAGGAGCTCAGCGCAGTATAATTTTATGAAGGCAGTCTATTATTTCAATTATATCAGGGTAAGGAGAAACAGGATACCGGGCAGCAAACGGAATATAGTGTATCAGGACACCCTGTTCTATCTGGCGGTATCATATCAGAAATTATATTATCTGACGCAGAAAGGTGAATACCTATCAAGGACACGCTTTTCATGGATAGACTATTTTGATTTTTTTAATGAGGAATTATTAAAAGACGACTATTTTAAAAAACAGTATTCTATTGCTGACTCTTACAGAAAGGAGGCAGAGAGACTGAAAGGTGAATAATAAAACTATTTACTTATTCATTTGGCCGTTAATTCTGATTATGCTTCTCGCAGGGTGTACACGGAGTGTCAAGGTTGAGGGACAGCCGCCTGTTGAAGAAGAGGTTGATATCCTGATAGAGGTGGAGGTGATTCCGGAAGAAGAAATTATACCGGACTATGACAGCATTGAACTTGAGATATTAAACATACAGTTAGTTGAAGAGAAGGCAGGGTCTTACAACTCCTACAACCCGCAGGTTTCTTTTAATGAAGAGTACATCGCCTTTGAAATCAGTCATGAAATGTTTAATAAGATATATATCTATCGCAAAATTAAACCGGCATCAACAGAAGATTCGGGATATACCTTTGAGAAAATACAGGAGGTGCATCTGGAGGAATCTTTCGGAGGAGAATTAATTGAGGACTTTTTTGAAAGCTTTATCCAGGAGAGTTTTAATTATGAGTTTACGTGGTTTCCTAAAGGCAGTTCATTTATTTTTACCTCGAATGCCGGCATGGGAGAGTATAATCTTTTCATAGGCTCCGCAGAAAGTGATGACACTTCTTTTATAAGAATTCAGCACAGGTTAAAACCTAAAAGTTTTGGCAGCTATTTTATGATGACAGAGGATGTTAAAAAGGATGGGCAGGCAAGGGTTTCACCTGACGGGACCAGGATAGTATTTACATCCGGAAGAACGGGAAATGGAGATCTATATCTTCTCGATCTCACCACCGGGAATTTAAAAAGGCTCACGCATAGTGAATATACTGATTTTTTTCCCAGATGGTCGCCTGATGGTAAGGATATTGCCTTTACAACCGGTGGAAAGCAGGCGCATGATATTCATGTTATCAGAAATGTCGGGAAAGACAATGAGCGGGAGGAAGTATTGATAAAATGGTTTTTCGATGATGTGCTTCCTCAATATTCTCCGGACGGCGAGAAAATATCCTTTTATACCACCTATAATGAGGAGCGGGATCCATTTAATACAAAGAGATGGGGAATAATGATTATCCCTTCTGATGGTTCCGCTCCGGAGGCCGGAAACGCTTTAATCGAATATTTTCACGCGTCTGATGTTATTAAAGATAATATCCAGGGCACGGCGTGGTTTCCTGACAGCACACACATCGTGTTCGCTAAAAATATTGATAGTGATTATAATCCCATTTATATTTATGATATCGAAACCCGGGAAGAAAGGTTTGTTAAGACAGATACGAATATCAATCATGACATCACAGTTTCATCCCATGGCCTTATGTCATTCCGGGCCCAGGTTTTAGGATGGGACAGGGTTTTTATCGCGTCAACTACCTTTTATGAGGAATATAGAAAGGGGTTGAATTAAGGTTTGTATTCGATTTGATTAAATTTAAATATCAAAAAATTACCGGGTAATGTAAAGGATAAGGTACGGCTTTTATGAAAAAGTGGATTATCAATACTCTGATTTTCGTGTTTGCGGCTGCCGCCTCTCTCTATCCAATTCCCAAAGAAATCGAAAATGCGCTGAAACTCAACCGGATAAACCATTTTGATGAGGCACTGGAAATAATAGAACAGGCCTTAAATGAAGAAAAGATCAAGCCCGATATTACATCAGCCTATACCACAGGGAGGATACTGTACAGAAAGGGAGAGCTTTACAGGGAAGCCGCAGAACTCAATATACTAACAAACATAGGCTACCTCCTGCAGATAAAGGAAAGGGAGAAGGATCCAGCTGATGAAATAAAACTTTTTTTGGGGATTGGTTATTTTTATAATAATCAATACCTTGAAGCCGCGGGTATTTTAAATCAGGTGGCTGAGAACGATACGATCAATGATGAACTGCACGGGCTGGCGCTCGTATATCTGGGGGCTTCCTATTATAAGACAGGCGAGAAGGATAAGGCATTTAATCTGTGGACAAATGTTGATAAAAACAATATGCTGGCCTACTCGACTCTGGGCTATTTAAATGCGTATCTGAAAATCAACCCGTCAGAAGGAGAAAAGATCACCAATGAGATTTTGAAAAAGGCTGAAGTAAGCAAGGTGTCTTATATAAATACTCTCAGGGTAAATTATGCCTATAGCCTTCTTTCCCTGGGCCGTTTCAATGGGGCCTACAAAGTATTATCGGGTATTGATCTTGATATTCCGATTTACATTTACAGGCATGACCAGAATAAGGAAATACGTTTTTACGACCCTGCCATACTGGGGAGTTACAGTGAAGTTTTATTTGGTGAATCAATAAGGAATCTGGAGCCAATAGTAACAGCATCTTCAGGAGAATTAGCGAGTTTCGCTTCATATTATGTGGCGCAGATGTATCTTTACCTTGAAAATTATGACAAAAGCCTTAAGTATGCTTTAAAGGCAAGGAAACTTTCTGTAAGCAGTTCGCTTACAATGATAAGGGCTGTCGCGCTGGAGGGTTCCATCAAATTAATTCTCGGCAAGGAGAGAAGGGGTTTGAAACAACTGTCAGGTGAGGCCGATAGAATTCATGGGAAGCCCTCCTCGCTTCTTGAAATGTTAAAAGTAGTAATTTCTTCCGGAGTCGAATATTTACTGGTAAAGGACCTGGTGGGTGAAATTGAATCATTTATATATGAAACAGAATGGAAAAGGACGCGAAGAGATACGGCCCTTCTGGGGGAAGTATCTTTTTTTTCAGAGAGATATGTGAAGGCGCTCTACTATCTTGAGAGCGCGAGGGATAAGGGGAATAAAAATAAAATCGAAACAAATGATCCGAACTTTTTGCTGAAACTTTCGTATGTATATTACAGAAAAGAATACTTTCCCGAAAGTCTTGAGATACTTTTTTCTCTCGGGAAGAGATTTTCAGGAATGAGGCCGCTGCAGGATGCGGTCCAGTCCGTGTATTCCTACAAGCAGAAGGGGAGCGGTGAAGCGTTAATCGAGTGAAAGATTAAAGATTTGGGGTTAAAAAATGAATTGTAAAAAAATATTATTCATATTCATGGTTTTATTCGTCATATCAGGGGCTTTCATCGGTTTTGCCCAGGAGAGCGGCGGGACTCTCATATACGGAGAGTACGGGGCCCCGATCAGGCTTGTCCCGATTCTCGCAAATGATTCGATATCAATACGTTTAATCGAATTAATATACGGCTCACTTGTTTATTACGCACCGGATGGTGAAATAAAGGGGGACCTGGCAGAGAGGTGGGAAATTTCAAAGGATTTAAAAACCGTAACCTTTTACCTGCGGGAAAATGTACTCTGGCATCCATACCCCGGCGGAAAAGGAACTGAAGTATTCTCAGCGGAGGATGTAATAAAAACATACAAAGTAATGATGCATTCGAAAACAGTAACATCCCTGCAATCAAGGTACAGTTTTGTTAATCGTGTCCAGAAAGTCGACGATTACACTGTAGTGTTTTATTTAAAAAAGCCCATACTGAATGTTCTCGGCAGGTTCAGCTTCAAAATATTGCCATCATTTCTTTTAGAGAAATTTAACTTCTTACGGGGAGATGAAGATATGATCCTCTACAAACATCCGGTAGGGACCGGTCCGTATATGTTTGTATCCCGGGAAGGGTCCTCTTCAGAGGTTATTTTAAAGGCCTATGAACGATACCACCTTGGTATTCCTAAAATAGAAAAGATTATAATGAGGCCTTTCGCAGATCAGAATATAATTACACAGACACTTCTTTACGGAGGGATAGATCTGGAGATAAGGGTCCCGCCGCGGGATATTGCGGAAATTCAGGGTGATTCCCGCTTTGAGCTCATTCCTTACAGCGCTCTATCATATTCGTTTTTCGGATACAATCTCAGAAATCCCGTGCTCGCGATAAAAGAAGTGAGAAAGGCGATTTCCTACGCGATTAACAGGCAGGAGATGCTCGGGTCCTTTTTTGAGGGGAAAGGGCAGCTTATTTCCGGCCCGTTTGCGCCCGGTTCCTGGGCGTATAACCTCGATATTGAACCTTTCCCTTTTTCGCCTGAAGAGGCGGGCAGGCTGCTTGACAGAGCGGGTTTTACGGAAAGGACAAAGCAGGGAATCAGGAAAAGAGGAAGCTACAGTCTTGAATTCCAGATGGTTGTACCGATTTCTAAAGAGAATGAAACAACCAAACGCGTAATTTTAGCTTTTCAAAATTATTTAAAGGATGTCGGAATTGGGGTGGAAATTGTATGGCTCGAATGGAAGGCATGGACAGAATCGGTGTTTATAAATCACAATTTTGATATTATCTATGCTGACTGGCTTTTTGATGATTCATTTGATATTTCATCGCTCTTTCATTCCAGGGAGATAGGGCGGGGAAGAAACAACTTCGGTGCCTATAAGAATCCGGAGGTGGACGCGCTTCTAGATGAAACACGGGCAACACTGGATGTCGAAAAAAAACGGACAATTTATAAACATCTTCATGAGATACTTGCTGATGATACGCCCTATACCTATTTATGGACGCTTACTAACTATGCCGCGTATAACAGGAAGCTGAGGCGGGTTGATGTTCATCCCACAAGGTTTTTTACATACATCAGGGACTGGTATATTTATGAAGAGGAACAGAAGTGATGGTCAGTTTCCTGAAGCAGCTTGTTAAAGAAGTTATCAACACTCTGCTTCTCATTATCGGGGTGACAGCCCTGCTGTTTTTACTTTTTAATCTCATGGCTGGATCATTCCCCGGAAAAGGGCAGGGGACAGGAGAGTATCTGGCCCTCTTAAAGAGGCTCTTTACATTTCGTTTCGGAATATCTGTTGTCTCCGGGAGAGATATTAACAGCATAGTTTTTCCAGCCTTCAAAAATACCCTCATACTTACTGTCGGGTCTATTTTTCTATCTATACTGATATCCGTACCGATTGGAATATTTTCAGCATACAGGGGATTTAAAAGCTATTCCTGGCCCCTTTCCATTTTTTCATACATTATGTCCTCAATACCGGTTTTTTATCTGGGATATTTTGTCCTCTATGTAGTATCCCGTTATACAGGGTCGTTGCCGATTTACTATCCATACGGGTCTGAGCGTGGAAACCCTCTCATTGCCTATATACTTCCAATACTGGTGCTGGGTTTTGGCAATGACTCAATAAGTGAGATTGTTCGTTTAATAACCAATGAGCTCGGGCGTGTTATGGCCACGGATTATGTCATCGCGGCAAAAGCGCGCGGGGAGTCCATGCTGCGGAGCTCTGTGAATGAAGGTATTATAATTCCACTTATTTCAATAATTTTTTCCAAGATACCGTTTATAATAAGCGGGGCTGTGATTGTGGAACATGTGTTCAACTGGCCCGGGATGGGAAGGCTTGCTTTCCAGTCTACACTTGACAGAGACCTGCCTGTCCTAATAGTAATTGCTTTCCTTACGGCACTCCTTGTCCGGGCAGGAATGCTTTTAAAGGAATCGATTCTCTACTATTTTAATCCTCGCGAGAAATGAAACGATGAAGCGATATTACTTTGAAAAAGAAAAGGTGAACATTGAAAGCTTCTATATACCGCTATCAAAAAGGGCGAGTGTGATAGACGTTATCTCGATAGGGTTCGGCCTTTTTGTTGTGTCCTGCCTCTTTGTATTTTTTGTGATTTCTGTAGGCGATATTTTTATTAAAGATCCGATGCAGATTGACATCAAGAACATGTTTCTCCCCCCGTCTTTTCAGCATACATTCGGTACAGATTATCTTGGCCG
>DAOVJS010000219.1 GCA_030673105.1 Spirochaetota bacterium | reverse complement strand
TAAAGTACGAGCTGTAAATGCTGCTATGCATCACCAGAAGTAAAGTGTTTGGAGATACCGGGTATCCAAATAGACCATCAGCTGCTGTAAATGCTGCTATGTATCACCAGAAGCACAGTGTAATAAATCACAGGCTAACAAAGGAGCGGGGCCGCAATATGGCTGAAATAAGATTGGTTAACATAGTTAAGAGATTCGGGAAACTGGAAGCTGTAAAAAAGCTGAACCTTGAGATTGCTGACAGGGAATTTCTTGTTCTTCTGGGACCTTCAGGGTGCGGAAAAACAACAACGTTAAGGTCAATTGCAGGTCTGGAAGCTGTTGATGAAGGAGAAATATGGATTGATAATAAAATTGTGAATGAGCTGCGGGCTTCAGAAAGGGATATTGCTTTTGTATTTCAGCTATACGCGCTTTACCCGCATTTGACTGTGTACAAAAATATCTCCTTTCCACTGGAAACTCAGGGCATGAATAAAAAGGATATAGATAAGAGTGTGATGGATGTAGCGGGAATACTGAAGATCGAACATATTCTGAAGAAAAAGCCTTCTGCGCTCAGCGGTGGAGATATGCAGAGAGTGGCGCTGGGAAGATCGATGGTCAGGAGGCCAAAGGCCTTCTTGATGGATGAACCTATCGGTACCCTTGATGCAAAATTCAGAGAGGTGATGAGAACGGAGCTTAAAAGACTTCATATTGATATTGGGGCTACTACTGTTTACGTTACCCATGATCAGGTAGAGGCTATGTCCATGGGAGACAGAATTGCTGTAATGAAAGAAGGTGTCATGCATCAGGTGGGGAAACCTGAAGAGGTGTATGATAATCCGGTAAATCTGTTTGTTGCTAATTTTATTGGAAGCCCTGGTATGAACTTTATCGATGTAGTATGCGCGAAGTCAGATCATAATACGAAAGCGGTTCTTTCCAGTAATAAAGAGGTCTGTTTTCAGTTTTCAAAAGAGGTATACAACAGACTTGAGGAAAAGCGGGCTTTCAGTAAAAAGCTGGTCCTTGGTATAAGACCGGAGTGGATAAGAATTGAAAAGAAAAAGACGGAAAATCTGGTTCCGGCTGAGATATATGTTATTGAGCCCTTAGGGCCCAGCAAGATTGTCGATCTTAAAGTAGGGAATGATATTATCAAAGCCAGGACCGGCGCGGATTTTGAAGTTGGGATAGGGGACAGGGTGTGGATTGAGTTAATTGAAAAAAAGGTGCACTTTTTTGATAAACAAAGCGGAAATGCACTATAATGGAGGTTGTTTCACAACCTCTTATTAGGCTGTCCCGTACGTACAGATTAGACATTTGATGCTGAATATTATACAGGATTCTGTATCTAAAGAGCTATTTTATATGTGAAGGGACAGCCCGAATAGAGGTGGACAGCTTGAATTTGTGTAACCGGCCTGAGGCTGAATATGGAGGTTGAAATTGGCTAATGTTAAACTTCAAAAGTTAACGAAAAAATTTGGAGCCGTTACGGCGGTCAGGAATATGGATTTAGAAATAAAATCAGGTGAGCTTTTTGTTCTGCTCGGGCCGACAGGCGCCGGGAAGACAACAACCCTGCGGTGTGTAGCAGGTCTTGAAAAGCAGGATGAGGGTGATATATATATAGGGGGTGTTAACGTAAGCAAAATAGACCCTGCTAACAGGGATGTTGCATTTGTTTTTCAATACTACTCTCTTTACCCTAACTACACTGTTCGTGAAAACCTCGAATTTCCGCTTAAGCCTAAGATCAGGCGTATGCCCCAGGATGAAATAGACAGGAGGGTAACGGAAGTCTCCAGAATTCTCCACATTGATCATCTTCTTGAAAGAAAATCCGATAAGCTGAGCGGAGGTGAAATGCAGAGAGTTACAATTGGTAGAGCCATTGTTCGGAATCCCAAGGTTTTTTTAATGGACGAACCGCTCTCAAACCTTGATGCGAAGCTGAGGGAGGAATTGCGAGCGGAGCTTAAACGGCTGCAGATGGATTTAGGATCAACGCTCTTTTTTGTTACTCATGATCAGGTTGAAGCGATGACAATGGCGGACAGGGTCGCTGTTTTGAATAAAGGATCAATTTTGCAGCTTGGACTGCCTTTTGAAATATATAATCATCCGAAAAATGCATTTGTTGCGTCTTTTGTGGGAAGCCCTGCGATTAATTTTTTTGACGGGGTAATCGAGAGGAGCAGGTTAATCATTATTCCATCAAGGTTTGAATACACTCTGGATAAGAAGATTCTTGATAAAATCGGAGGGCATACCGGTAAAATTAAGATAGGGATGCGGCCTGAAGATATTATACTTTCTTCAGAAGAAAAAAAGAGCGCCCAGCCTGGAACTGTGTATAACGTTGAAAATATGGGTATGGAAAAGATAATCACTGTAAAAGTTGAAGATTATATTTTTAAAGTTGTGTGCAGGGCGGATTTCGAAACGAAAATTAATGAGAACATTAACATCGATTTTATACAAAACAAAATTCACTTTTTTAACTCAGATACAGGTGAGAATATTATGCAGGCTGTCCCTTAACATATACAATGGACGTTTAGACACAATAGGCGATGTCAGGGGCCTGTGTAATATGAGGCATTAAATGTAAAATCTGTCGTATGGGACAGCCTAATAAGAGGTTGTGTGACAACCTCTATTAAATAGTACTTACATAATTTAAGGGAGGGTATATGGGAGTGAAATTATCTATCGGAACATGGGCGTATCTGTTTGGGAAATACGCGGACAATCCAATTGCCATGGAAGAGGTGGCGGAACGGCTCGGGAAGTTAGGGTTTGACGGTATCGCTCTCGGGGGATTTAAACCGCACGGGCATTATGATTTATACCCGACGAAAGAAGACAGGAAACGCCTCGTCGAACTGTTTAAATCCCACGGCCTCGGGATAAACGCCTATGGTGCTGATCTGTGGGATTATCCATTCGCTACAGGCGGGAGTGAAATTAAGCAGAAATACGAAGAAGCTTTTGATAAAAGCCTTGAAATGTGTGTTGACTGCGGTATACCGATAATACGGTCGGATACCGTTACTGAGACACCGTATCCGGATGATTTTGATTATGATAGGACATGGGAAAAAGTTGTAGGGATGTTCAAGCGATGCGCGGCAAAGGCAAAAAAGGCAGGTGTTTTATTTGTCTGGGAGTTTGAACCGGGATACATTTTCAACAAAACAACTGAGATCATAAAGATGGTAAAGGATGTTGGGGATGATAATTTTAAACTTCAGGTAGATACATGCCATGTACAGTTGTGTGCAGTTGTCGGCGCTCAGCAGTACGGCGAAAAAGAGGTACTGAAAGGCGGGCAATTAGAGTTCTTTGAAATGGTCAAAGGGATGATCGGTGATATTCATATAATCGACTCTGATAATTCACTCCATGACAATCACACATCAACCCACGCTCCGTTTGGTGAAGGCTATATCAATTTCGAAGAGGTTATTCCAGCCATAGTAAAGGCAGGGTACACGTCTGAATGGTGGACAATTGATCTCTGTTTCTGGCCAAACGCGTGGGAAATAACTGAGGATTCAAAAAAATACCTTGATGACCTGTTTCCAAAGCTCGGCATGTAACCGGGCAGTTATTAT
>DAOVJS010000170.1 GCA_030673105.1 Spirochaetota bacterium | reverse complement strand
CACCGGCAACTACAGTTTCTTCGATTTGTGAGGGCCGCCTTGCGCCCACAATAGCTGCCGTAACTTCCGACCTACGCAGAACCCAGGCAATCGACAGTTGCGCCAGGGACTTTTTATTTTTCTCAGCAACCGGTCTTAAACGATCAATAAATTTTAAATTTATGCTCAGTTCAGGCTCCTGAAAATATGATTCACCGAGCCGGTGATCCTTTTTATCAAGTTTTTGAACGCTCTCTTTTGTAAACTTACCCGTAAGCAGCCCTCTCTGCATCGGGCTGTAGGGAATAACACCTATATTGTTGGATTCACAGTAGGGAAGAATTTCATCTTCAACATCCCGTATGATCATGCTGTAGGGCGGCTGAAGTGAAGCAACAGGATGAATATCTTTGATTCTTTCAAGCTGCGCTACATCACAATTGCTAACCCCGATATAACGGACTTTACCCTCCTTTACCAGCTCAGACATTGTGAACCATGCCTCTTCAAGATCCTCGTCTGGATCCGGCCAGTGAATCTGGTAGAGATCTATCACATCAATGCCCAGTCTTCTCAAGCTTGCTTCAACCTCTTCCCGTACACTTTCTTTTTTCAATCTGCCGCTAATATTTCTATGTTTATCCCATACCAGGCCGCACTTCGTGGCAATGATTGGTTTAATTTTAAAATCTTTAACAGCCTCACGGACAATTTCCTCCGCCTTGCCGAGGCCGTACACAGGGGCTGTATCGATCCAGTTGATTCCTAACTCCAGAGCGTGCCGTATCGCACCTATGGATTCATCGTCATCCTGCGGCCCCCAGCTGCCAGCCCAGCCCGGCCCGCCGATCGCGAAAGTCCCCAGACCAATAGATGTAAATTCAAGATCTGTCCAACCAAGTTTTTTCTTTTTCATAATATAAACTCTCCCCTTTAAATAATTACACTCAATATTAAACAATTCAAATCACAGCGGTTTATTAAAAATCTGGAAATGCAAGACCTTTAGTGAGAATCACATTTGAATATTTTCTGGTCTCACCCGTGGAAATAATAGCAAAAGCATTTCTCGCCCGTTCCATGAACTTCATACGCTCAAGCTTTTCTATTCCTCCATAATCAGGGTCATATTTTTTAAACACTGATTCAATCTCTCCCATTAAGTCCGGGTCCATTGAATCCCCTTTCACAACTGCCATCATGAATGCAGGCTTATCAGCAAAGAGTTTTGTTTCAAGCGGGAAAAAATAAAGAATCGCATCAAGAATCTCAGGGATTGATACACCCGCTGCCCTGTAAAACCTTTTTGCATTGGAATACCCCGGGAAATGAGCATCAACCAGTGCGATTTCATCACTATGACCCATTTCCATAAGTAAAGTCATTATCTCAGGCGTCATAACCTTTGGCATATTTT
The DNA here is from genome assembly GCA_030673105.1 of Spirochaetota bacterium. Classification (GTDB taxonomy): domain Bacteria; phylum Spirochaetota; class B62-G9; order B62-G9; family DRHN01; genus DRHN01. Next base: position 3,798 of record DAOVJS010000170.1, on the reverse strand, counting down.
TCAGCATTTTTAACCCCTTTTCAGAATTATTCTTAAGTTAGTATTACTCTATCTGCGTTTCTCTGATTAATCTGTCGAGCTTATGATGTATTGGCTTTAAGGCTTTGTATGATTCTAAAAAGATTTCATAAAATTTAGCATATACTTCCGTATTCTTCTTATCAGGGTACTCAACGCTCTCTTTCCTCACCATTGATTCCGATTCCAGAATACTGTTTTTAACACCAACCCCGACAAATCCTGCAATCGCTGCCCCCAGGGAAGTGGCTTCCTCTTTATAGTGCATTTCTACAATTGGTTTTCCCCAGATATCTGCCATCAATTTCCTGAGGAACCTGTTTCTCCCTCCGCCGCCGATTAACCTTACCTCCTCCACTTCATTGCCATTTTCTTCTAAAATATCAAGAATAAGTTTTAAATGATAAACAGTTCCTTCAAGAACTGATCGTATTATCTGATTTCTGCCAGCCACACGTGTTAATCCAAGAAACGCACCCTTTACTTCACTGTCCCAGTATGGACTTCTTTCGCCCATCAAATAGGGAAGATAAATCACTCCATTCGACCCCATTTCCGCCTGCTCTGCCTCAAGGGATAATATTTTATAAGAAGAAAGATCAAGCTGTTTTCCAAGGAGGTTTTCAACACCCCCTATCCAGCCGTTTAACCATTCGAAGCTCCCGCCTGCCGACTGCATCGTCCCTACGCCCATGTACAGGTTTTCATCAAGGTGATTTATTATGAATGTTCTCTGCGATCTGTCATATAGTGGTTTATCTGTTGTGACCGAGGTCCAGGAGGATGTGCCGTATATATTATAACAATCACCGGGTTTTGACGCTCCCGCACCGACTGTGGCACAGGGCCCATCACCGCCGCCAATAACAACAGGTACTCCTTCACGAAGCCCAAGTTCATCCGCCGCGCTTTTCTGCAGTCTTCCCGCGATCTGAGTTGAGGGTATTAGTTCGGGCAGCTTGTCAGCGTCAATTTTGATCTGAGAAATTATATCCCGGCTCCACACTTTTTTCTGTATATCAAATAAATTAGTGCCTGATGCATCCGAATAATCCGTTACAAATTCCCCTGTTAGAAGGTACGCGATATAATCCTTTGGCTGCAGAAATTTATAGGTTTTTTTATAAATATCAGGATAATTGTCCTGCAGCCATAAAATCTTTGCCGCAAGGTAATTCGCTATAAAAACTGTTCCAGTCACCCTGTAGCCAACGTCATCCCCGACTTCCCGGGCAAGCCGTTCCCTCTGTTTATAAGCTCTCTGATCACTCCAGATAATAGCGTCACACAGAGGATTTCCTTTTTCATCAACAGGTGAACAGCACATCATCTGACCGCTGAAACTGATGGCTACTATTTCTTTATGAGCTTCAGGAAGTTTTTGCAGCAAATCTAAAGTGGAGGACTTAACCGCTTTCCACCAGTCGCTCTGTTTCTGTTCCGCCCATCCGGAATATGGAAAAGCCGTTTCATATCCGGTGAAACTGCTTGCAAGGAGATTTCCATCCGAATCAAATAAAGAGGCTTTATTTCCGGACGTCCCCAGATCGTGAGCAAGTACAAACTCTTTAGTCATTGTTCAACACCTTACATTTTATCTGTGCCTGCTGCTTAACAGCAAACAGACAGGTATGAAAATATGTTCCTTATCCGGTCCCGGCCATTTTCAAAATATTTATTATGTCCTGTTTATTCACAGGCCTGAACCACCCCACAGGCCCTCCTTCAACACATTTCGCCGCTATCTCCTCAAACCTGTCTTCAGCTATACTCTTATCTAATTCTTTTAAAGTCACAGGCATTCCTGTTCCTTTAAAAAACCTTTCCGTTTTTTTAATACCTTCCAGCGCTGCCCTTTCAGGTTCATCAAAGTTGTATTCAACATCCCATACCCTCACGGCATATTTAATGAACATCTCAATTCTTTCTTTATACACATACCTCATCCAGGAAGGCATAACCGCGGCCACGCCGGCCCCGTGCGCGACATCATAGATACCGCCGATTTCATGCTCAATCTTATGGCACTCCCATGCGGGCATTCTTCCGGTCCCTGCCATATCATTGTGCGCAATCGAACCCGCCCACATAATCTCAGCCCGTGCGTTGTAATTTTCCGGCTCCTCCAGCACGATTGGAAGATTTTTAATAACAGTCTTCATTATGCCTTCACAGAGCTTATCCGTCAGATCAACATACCGGGTTACAGAAAAGTACCTCTCCATCACGTGCGACATAATATCGCATCCCCCTGAAGCAGTTTGATACGCAGGTAAGGAAAAGGTCAATTCCGGATTCATTATAGCGAATTTCGGCCGGATGGCATCGACGCCGTCTATGGAGCGTTTATACCAGCCATCTTCATTAGTAATTACCGAGCTGCCGCTGGATTCACTCCCGGCAGCAGGGAGGGTCAGGATAACACCCACCGGCAATGTTTCTTTGACTTCAGCTTTTCCCGAGAAAAAATCCCAGACATCACCTATGTAGGGCACTCCAATAGCTATTGCTTTTGAAGAGTCGATTACACTTCCGCCACCCAGAGCAAGGATGAAATCAATTTTCTTTTCCTTTACAAATTTGATCCCTTCCTTCACGAGACTCAATCTGGGATTGGGTTGAACCCCGGTTAATTCAAATATTTCAAGTCCTTCATCCTTTAAAGATTTAAATACTCTATCCAATAACCCGGATTTCTTAACAAACTCCTCCCCATAATGATGGACCAGTACCTTTGTGCCGTGTTTTTTCACCTCCGCACCAACAGATTCTTCCGTTCCTTTTCCGAAAATTATCCTGGTCGGGTTGTAATATGTAAAATTCTCCATTTTTATCCCCCTGTTTATAACATTTTTATCCCTTTACAGCGCCGAAAGTGAGGCCCCTCACAATGTACCGCTGCATAAAAACCGCAAGTAAAATACCGGGAATAGCCGCAATTGTTGCAAGCGCGGACAGCTCTCCCCAGGCCACTCCCGTGCTTCCTATGTAATCCTGAAGGGCCAGAGGCAGAGTCTGCACATTATACCTTCCAAAAATCGATGCGAACATGAGCTCGTTCCACGCAAAAATAAACGCGAAAAGGCCAGCGACCGCTATCCCGGCCCTGGCAAGCGGAATCGCAATTTTGAAAAACACCTTGAACCGGCTGTGCCCGTCGACCATTGCTGCCTGCTCAAGCTCAACAGGTATATCCTCGAAGAAACCTTTCATAATCCAGATGCAGAAGGGCAGACCAAAAAACATATAGCTGAGAAAAAAAACATGGTAGGTATCGAGCATTTTCAGCGTTTTAAAAATGAAGAACAACGGAATGACCCCGATGACCGGAGGCAGAAATAGTATTGAAAGGATAAAAAAGGAAATATGCATTCCTCCGGGCCTGTACCGGGCAATGGAATAACTCGCAGGAACAGATATGATCATTGTGATGATTGTCACAGTGATGCTGATTATAGCGCTGTCTATGAGCCCTTTCGTGCCCCTTACTGACAGGGCGTTTTTAAAATTGTCCAGCATAAGCCGTGTCGGCACTATTGAAGGAGGTCTTGTATAAAATTCTCCCAGGGTTTTAAAAGATCCACTTATGATCCAGTATACCGGAAACAGAAAAATGAGCAGTACAATAATGATTAGAATCCATCTAACAATATTGATAATAACTTTTGTTCCTGCTTTTTCACCAGCTTTTAATTGTTCGCTTTTCATCGCCGATCACCCCTGTGCGCTGATCTTACTGCTTGTTGTGAATTTTAAAAATATGTTTGCAAGAATAATCAT
>DAOVJS010000150.1 GCA_030673105.1 Spirochaetota bacterium | reverse complement strand
GATATAAAAAGAGGAAAGAAACTCCGAATAATTCAAGGCAGTGTACCGAACAATAAGGTTGCCATTACCGGGTGCCCCTTTTTAACACGATGTCCCTATGCGAAAGGCAAGCTCATGAAGAAATGCGGGTCTGCCTGCCCAGAATTGTTTGAGGTATCTCCCCATCATTATGTAAGATGTTATTTGTATAAGAGCTAGAGGAACCGGGTTGGAATCGATAATCAAAACAGATAAAATACGAAAATACTTCCATAACAGGAAGCGCGGTCACGTCATTAAAGCCTGTGATGATATTTCTCTTGACCTCCAACAGGGGAAAACACTTGGACTGGTGGGAGAATCGGGATGCGGAAAGACAACGGTTGGAAGAATAATTATAAGGCTTTTATATCCTGATTCAGGCACTGTTCTGTTTAAAGGCATCAATCTGACTGAACTCAGCTGGAAAAGAATAAGACCGCTCAGAAAAAATTTTCAGATGATCTTTCAGGATTCCAGTGCAGCTTTTAATCCAAGGATGAGGGTCTACGATACATTAAAGGAAGCTATCAGGCTGTACGGCTCATTTAAAGCAGGTGAAATCAGAGAAGAAATACATAATCTCACATTCCGTGTGAATCTTCACAGAGGACTGCTCAACCATTTTGTCGGAAACCTGTCAGGCGGAGAATTAAAAAGGCTTGACATTGCCCGGGTGCTCTCCATTCATCCCGAATTTATCATCGCGGATGAACCGCTGTCTCTTCTGGATATGTCCATTCAATCGCAAATAGTCAACCTTCTTCTTTCTGTACAGCAGGAAGAAAACACCACGATACTGTTTATTTCTCATGACTTGAAGATGGTGAGGATGCTGAGTCACACAGTCGCGGTTATGTACGGCGGAAGGATTGTGGAGTATGCTCTAAAATCAAGCATAACTGAAAATCCTCTTCATCCATATACAACCTATCTCTGGAACCCGAAGAGCTCTGATCTTTTTATCCGCTTTTTTGAAAGCGGCTGTGTGTATAAAAACAGCTGCCGTTTATTCCATAAAAAGGGTTTTCCACTAATATGCAGTGAAAAGCAGCCGAAATTACTCGAATACGAGAAGGGCCACTATGCAGCCTGTCACTTTGCCGGCATGAGCAAGGCAAGGCATGTTTTGGCAGGGTACGGAGGATATAATGGAAAACCGGGATAAACAATGGAAAAGTAGAAATAAAAGATGCGGCATCCAGTCCTGAGAAAATATGGCAGGTTCATAATGAAGTTCTGGCTTCCGGACCTTTTTTAAGGAGATTTGACAATGAAAGATATTCGTACAAAGATCAGGTATTTAATGACTCCCGGGCCGGTGGAGGTTTCGCCAGGAACTTTAAGAGCCCTTTCATCTCCCGTAACTCATCACTATTCTCCCGAATTTATTGATTTTTTCCAGGAAACCACAGAAAAACTTAAAAAAGTATTTCAAACAAAAAAAGACCTGATAATCATGCAGGGCGAGGCAGTAGTGGGTTTAGAGGCTGCGGTGGCTAATATTTTAAACCCTGGAGACAGGGTTCTCGTCCTGGATAATGGTCCCTATGGGGCATGGTTCGCCATTTATGTGGAAAATCATGGAGGAGAGGTAGTCCGGTTAAAGGAAGATTACACCAGAGCGATAAACCCTGAAAAGGTAAAGGAAAAATTAGAAAAAGAGAAGAATATAAAGGCTGTTACTCTGGTTCATATGGATACACCGGTGGGAATTACCAATCCGGTAGAGAAAATTTGTAAGTTAGCTGAACAATTTAAAGTTTTAACTATAGTGGATACCGTTGCTGCTTTAGGAGGAATGGAGATCAAACCGGATGAATGGGGAATTGATATCTGCATCTGCGGTTCCCAGAAGTGTTTTTCTTCCCCTCCTGCATTGGCGCCAATTTCTGTTAGCAAAAAGGCCTGGGAGGCCATGGAAAAGAAGAAAAAGCCCCTGCGGAATACCTATATCAGCATGCTGGATTACAGGGAAACCTGGATAAAAAATAAAAACTTTCCCTTCACCCCCTTTGTTTCTGAAGTGTATGCTCTCAATGAAGCCGTGACAGAAATTTTGGAAGAGGGGCTGGAAAATGTTTTTGCCAGACATAAAAAAGTAGCCGGGGCTGTGAGAGAAGCTGTTGAGGCAATAGGTCTTAAATTATGGCCGGAATCCAAGGATATCGCTTCTGATACTGTCACGGCTGTTCAGGTGCCTCAGGGAATAGACGATCAAGAACTGAGAAGGATCATGGTTGAGGAGTATGGCGTGCTTATTGCGGGAGAAGTCCCGGGGCTAAAAGGGGAGATTTTCAGAATTGGGCATATGGGCTATAGCGCGTATATGGATAATGCTCTTGTAACTATTGCCGCTTTAGAGAAAGCTTTACAGAAGCTTGGTTTTCCTGTGAAAACAGGCAGCGGTGTACAAAAAGTTTTAGATTATTTTTAAATAAGGAGGGTTTTTGAAAATGAGAAAAGTATTTTTATTACTGACAGTAAGTTTATTTTTCCTGGTGTTATTAGCAGATCAGGTTTTTGCAGCTCCACCTCATCCCGGTGCCAGACCGTTAAAAGTGGCGGTAGTTGTTCCTGCCAGCAGTACCGATCAGGGCTGGAACCAGATGGGTGTAGATGGCTTAAGAATGCTGAAAGATAAATGGGGCTTAACCGTTGAGATTGCCGAGAATCAGGGATACGGAGATATTAAACCGGTTCTCCGTGATCTTGCCAGAAAGGGGTTCGATCTCATTATATCCCATGCTTCCGGATACCAGACAGTTACACCGGAAATAGCTAAAGAAAAAAATATAAGAGTGGCCGTTGTTGAAAACCCGGGAGCTATTAAACGCGGAACGGTTTCTAACTATGAGGGTGAAGCTCAGAAAGGTGCTTATCTGGCCGGTATTTTGGCCGCAAAAATGACAAGAACAAACATCATAGGGTGTGTTGTTTCAGCCGAGGTGCCCGATTGGAATAGAATGACCGCTGGCTTTATGGAAGGTATTCACTCTGTAAATCCGAGGATTAAGTTCCTGTATAACGTCATTGGCGAAGCAGCTTATGAAGATGCTGCCGGGGGCAAACGAAATACGGAGGCACAGATTGCTGTCGGAGCCGATGTGATTTTTGGTATGGGTGATGGCGCTTCTTTTGGGATTATGAAAGCCTGTGAAGAAAATAAGGCGAGAGACGGTGGAAAGATCTGGTTTATTGATGTTATCGGAGATAAACAGAACATCGATAGAAAGGGAATATTGCTGGCTTCTGTGCTGTGGAACTTTAATGTTGTTTACGAAATGATGCTGATTGATATCTACAACGGTACTTTTGGGAAAAATTATATTCAGACACTGGAAAATGGCGGTATAGAGCTGGCAGTCTATAAAGATATTCCTGCCCCGGTTAAAGCAGCTATGGAAAAAGCAGAACAGGGCATTGTACGCGGAAGAATAAAAGTTTCCAATGTTCCTGCCACCAAGGATGTAAGAGCAATGAAGAAGAGACTCTTCAGATAACAAAGTGACGGGTGGGTATTTTATGAAACGTCCACCCTTCTTCTGTAGTGGGGGAAGTTGCAGAGCCTGCCTCCTGCCGGATGTAAATAAGTGAAAGGTTAAGAAAATGAAGCAGATTTTTGAAACAGTTGTTAAAATGCAGGGAATTACGAAAAGATTTAAAGGACTGGTTGCTAATGATAATATCGATTTTGATTTAAAAAAAGGTGAAATTCATGCCCTGCTGGGGGAGAACGGCGCAGGCAAAACAACTTTAATGAATATACTTTCCGGAATGTACCATCCCGATGAAGGTGAGATTTATGTAAAAGGGAAAAAAGTAAAGATTAACTCTCCGCAAGAGTCTTTGAATTTAGGCATTGGTATGGTTTATCAACATCTGACACTGGTGCCCGCTCTATCGGTGCTGGAAAATATTTTTCTGGGTACAAATAAAAAGTTTATTCTTCCTAAAAAATATGCTGAAAAAAAAGTTAAAGAAATTGCAGAGTCCTACGGGCTGCATGTGGATCTTCATGTGAAAGTATGGCAGCTATCCGCAGAAGAGCAGGAGAGGGTGGAGATTGTTAAGTTATTTTATCGCGGATCAGAGGTGCTCATTCTTGATGAGCCAACGTCGATTCTCACACCTCTGGAAATTGAGGATTTCTTTAAGGTATTGAGAAGTATGACTGCGGCCGGAAAATCGGTCATTTTTATCACTCACAAGATAGAAGAGGCTTTGAGCATAAGTAGCAGGATAACAATATTGAGACAGGGAGAGAAGGGTGGAGAAATCAATTTGAAAGCTGACGCCGGAAAAAAGGAAAGAGAACAGCTGAAGGGGAAAATTGTAAAAACAATGTTTAAAGAAGCAAAATTTGGTGAAGGTATAAAAGAATCGTCAAAAAAAATCTCAGATAGTGTAGTTTTATCATTAGAAGGGGTAACCGCTAAAAACGATAGAGGCGTAGATGCATTAAAGCGTGTTTCTTTTTCTCTTCATGAAGGGGAAGTTTTTGGTATTGCCGGTGTAGATGGAAACGGCCAGAAAGAATTAGCAGAGGTAATTGCGGGACAGCGTAAAGTAACTTCTGGGAAAATTACTCTTAATGAATCTGATATAACGAATAAATCTATTAGGTTTATTAATGACAGAGGCGTTTTTTATGTGACTGACGATAGAATGGAGGAAGGCAGTGTAGGTAATTTTACTGTGGCTGAAAATGCTATCTGTCGATGTTATAAAAAAGAACCTTTTTCTAAAAAAGGAATACTTTTAAATATGGGGACAATCAAAGGATACGGTGATGAACTGATTAAAAGTTTTTCCATCAAAGCACCAAATGCAGATGCATTGGTAAAAACTTTATCAGGTGGAAATATTCAAAAATTAATACTGGCAAGAGAATTTTCTCAAAAACCGGTGGTTCTCATTTGTAATAAACCCACTCACGGTTTAGATGTGATGACAACCCGGTTTATTAGAAATGAATTAAAAGCTCGAAGCAGGAGGGCGGTCTCGGTGATCCTGATTTCTTCAGACCTGGATGAAATAATGGAAGTAAGTGATCGAATAGGGGTTTTATTTAAGGGAGAATTTATAGATATTTTACCTAATAAAGGGATTGTCAGGGAAGAAATTGGAAAATTAATGTTAGGGATAACAAATAAAGGAAACAGCGGATGAAAATAAAGGAAATTCTTAAAGCTGCTGTCGGGCCGGTATTTGCGATTATTGCCGCTTTAATTGTGGGTGGAATAATATTACTCATTATTGGGTTTAACCCCCTTAGAACATATTCTGAATTATTTACCCTGGGTATGGGAACCTATCTTGGCATCACAGAATCCCTGAAGAGAATGGCTCCCCTGCTCATTATTAGTGCAGGATTGATAATTGTTTTCAAGTCAGGACTCTGGAATATAGGCGGTAATGGCCAATTCTTAATAGGTGCAATCTTAGTCGGTGGGCTTGCTCCTTTATTAATAGATAAATTTCCTCTATATCTATCATTTTTAATTCTGGGTTTGATAGGATTTCTTGGCGGGGCGGTGTGGATATGCATTCCAGCCATATTGAAAGCGAAATACGAAATTAATGAAATTATTGTAACAATGATGATGGATTTTGTTGCTGTCAATTTTACATCTTATCTGGTTAGATATCCGCTGAATCCACATCCGGGACATTTCCCCCAGACGGTAGTTCTTCCCCTGGAGAATAGGCTGCCGCTTATTCCCTTTACAGAAATTCATATAGGATTAATTGTAGGCTTAATCGTGGTAATCCTGGCACATTATTTTATGAGAAGAACAACACTGGGATATGAGTTTCGATTTTCAGGTGAAAATAAAAAAGCAGCATTCTATGCCGGTGTGAACATTAAGAAGGTCACCATTCTCGCAATGCTTATAAGCGGGGGATTTGCCGGTTTGGCCGGTACAAATGATGTTTTAGGAATTAAGGGCGCTTTCCAAGCAGAATGGAACCCGGGATATGCTTTTTCAGCCATTCCACTCGTTTTCCTGGCAAGGCTCAACGGTATTGCCGTTATTCCGCTTGCTTATTTTTTTTCCTTTCTTG
>DAOVJS010000230.1 GCA_030673105.1 Spirochaetota bacterium | reverse complement strand
GGTGGTTGAGTTTGAATATGATGTCTTTCATGATTTCCAGATTGATTTAAATAAATCCCGTTCGGTTTTGGGCTATAATCCGAAGCATGATATATTCAGCATTATTGACAGGGCGGTTGAGTTCAGGAGGTCAGGTAAAAAACGAACATTTCTGAAATATCCCGGGTAAACGTCCCTGGCAATAACATCTTTACCCGCCCCTGTCTCTCCAGGAAGCCCGAAGCAGTACTGACATGTCTGCTTTTAGCCATTATGCTACTTCTTTCAACAGATGTATGATAGTATTATATCTGCAGTGCGGTGGTTTAGATTAAGATAATTCCCGTAAGTAAATCTTGAAAATCGTTCCTTTCCCCGGTTCTGTATCTGTTTCAATTTTACCGTTGTGTTTTTTTACTATATCGGCTACAGTCGGCAGGCCCAGACCGGAACCGGATCCCGGCTTTGTTGTTTTAAAGACCTCAAATAGTTCGAGTCTGGTGTTGTCATCCATACCCCTGCCGTTATCCGATACGGTCAGCAGCAGCTCCTTTTCCCCGATCCTTTTAGTGGATACAGTAACAACTCCTTCACTTAAGGGACAGGCATCCAGCGCATTGATGATTAGATTGACAATACAGCGGTATATACCTCTGGCATCAAAGGAACAGGGGTCAACGTCATCTCCCAGGCTCATCTTGAGAGTGACTGCTCTTGCCTTTGCTTCCTCCTGATACAGCTCAACAACGTGACTGACAATTTTATTTAATTTGACGCCATCTTTGCCTTCATGAGCTGCAGGTTCATATGTTAAAACATCGAGGGAGAGTGCCGCCAGGTTTTCAATGTGACGGTCCAGGATCTCCCACGCCACTTTAATGTCTCTCACATTATTGGTATCAATTGCCCTTTTAATTATATAAGAGCTGCCCCTTAAAGCATGAGCTATGTTTTTGATACAGTGGGAAAGCCCGGCTACAGTCTCGCCTATGGAAGCCAGCCGGAGAGCGGATATACTCTGCTGAAGGAACTTCTGCTTTTCCACGGCAAGGGCTACTTCGGTCGCGTAGGAGCACAAAAACCACTCATCATCGGTTGAGAAAAACCCTTTGGCTGCATTTACCACGGTAATAACGCCTGTAACCCTTTGTTCAGGATCCAGTACAGGTGCCGCCAGGAGGGAATTAGTCTCGCAGCCGCATTTTTTATCAAAGGAATCGTTAAATACAGGTATACTGTTAAAAACTGTTCTCTTCTGTAAATTGCGCAGATTAACCACCTGTTTATTGGCAGCCGCGTAACCGACTGCGCTGTTTTCATCAACATTTATTAAAACATAGTTAATCTTACCGCGAAGTTTGAACTGCCCGCGCAGTACGGGAGGGTCCCCTTTGAGCAGAAAAACTAAGCTTCTCTTTGAGCCTGTAACTTTCTTTGCTTCACCTGTAATTTCTGTTAAGGTCTTAAAAAGGTCAAAGTTGGAGTGGATCCTGCTGTGTATATCGATCAGGTGCTCTATTTGCGAGATCATGGTATGTAATTCACGATTGCTGTCAACTCCCTGAGCCAGTTTAAACGTTTGAAATTTACTTCCTTCTTCCTCTCTTACCCGTCGAAAAAAATCACAGGTAGAACAGAAATCTTTCTTGTCTGCGTACTTATTCATGGGATCAATGAAGCAGGGGGTTTTAGGAATTGTCCAGCAAATACGTCCGGCGTTTATACCCCTATTTACCCCGTTGCTTGTATTATGGGCAGCAACGGGACAGGGATGCTTACTGGCAGGCCCGAAATTACAATGCTGGTATTCCCAGCAGTTAAATAATGATTTCTTATCCATAACCTATAAAAATCCTAAAAAAAGAACACGATCAGACATTGTTAATTACTTTTAAGTAGCTTTGAAATAGTCTCTAGAAGATCTTCAGGCTTTAAAGGTTTTTCCAGGTACTCATCGGCTTCGGATTGCATTACTCCCTTGAGCGGATATTTTGAATCATAGATATGTGCACCAACACCGGTTAATAATACAACCGGAATATCACGGTAAGTTTCATTTGATCTGAGCCATGAGCAGAATGAAAATCCATCCATTTCAGGCATCATGACATCAAGTATAATGAAATCCGGTTTATTACCTGATATTTTCTCCTGGGCTTCCTTCCCGTTCATGGCTGTTACAACTTCATACCCCTCGGGCTCGAGCGTCATTTTGATCAACTTTAACTCATCAATGTTATCCTCAACTACCATGATTTTTGCTTTTGAACTCATAGCTTTTCTCCTTTTTCAGTTTTTGGGGCGTGGAAAAAGACCAGCCCCTTTAATAATTTCTGGGATTTTTTGTTCCCATTCGATGGCCTGTATGTGAACCCCTTTGATCCCGGTGATGTTACTGACCTGCTGGATTAGTTCCACGGTAATTTTTATGCCTTCTTCAGCCTGATTTTTTGAAGCCTGTTTTTTATCGCTGCCTGCTGAGGAACGTGCGTCTTCCATTCTTTTCATAATCCCTTCGGGAACATTAACACCTGCCACAGAACTGTTCATATACTTTAACATTCCAAGATTTTTTGGGACAATTATGCCGGCAAGAATAGCGGTCCTTTCATGAAGGCCCATTTTTACTACAATGTCCATCTGTTTTTTGAATGCTTCTATATCGTATACGCCCTGGGTCTGTATGAAATCAGCTCCTGCTTCAACTTTTTTTTTAAGGCGCAAAGGTCTGAAGTCAATGGGATCGCCCAGCGGGGTCCAGGCAGCACCGATAAAAAAATCAGGACGTTTATTCAATGGATCTCCCCCCTGCTGAAGTCCGTCGTCCCTCATTCCCTTTAAAATAGAAACCAGTTGAATAGAATCAATATCATAGACATTTTTTGCTCCAGGATGCCCCTTAAGTCTTCCTGCCGCACCGAAGGATTGGTGGTCACCGGCAATACAGAGACAATTCTTTATGCCGAGTGCTGCAGCACCAAGTAAATCTGCCTGGAT